>USHE01000033.1 GCA_900554385.1 uncultured bacterium
CCGTAAGCAAGAGCTGCAGCTGTAGGTTCGTTAACAATACGAAGAACGTCTAAGCCTGCAATCTTAC
The DNA here is from genome assembly GCA_900554385.1 of uncultured bacterium. Taxonomy (GTDB): domain Bacteria; phylum Cyanobacteriota; class Vampirovibrionia; order Gastranaerophilales; family Gastranaerophilaceae; genus Scatousia. The sequence goes on from USHE01000033.1 coordinate 68, forward strand.
CTGCATCTTTGGTTGCCTGTCTTTGAGCATCGTTAAAGTAAGCAGGAACAGTAATTACAGCTGATGTAACTTTTTCACCGAGGTATGCGCTTGCATCATCAGCTAATTTTCTTAAAATCATTGCTGAAATTTCTTGCGGCGTATAATCTTTACCGTCAATGTTTACTTTATAATCGTCGCCCATGTGTCTTTTAATAGAAGCGATAGTTTTATCAGGGTTTAAAATTGCCTGACGTTTAGCCAATTGACCAACTAATCTTTCTCCTGTTTTAGAAAAGCCTACAATAGAAGGGGTTGTTCTTGAACCTTCTGCGTTGGCTATAACGGTAGGTTTACCGCCTTCCATGACAGCTACAACGGAGTTTGTTGTACCCAAGTCAATACCAATTGTTTTTGCCATAATTTATTATCTCCTTTACTTAAATAATATTATTATTAATTTATACTATTATTTATAACACTGATTTCAAGAAAACCTTAAAAAATAAACAAAAAATTAATAATTGGATTTTAAGTAAGGTTTTGTGTTTTGAAGTACTTTACCCAGTATAATCCAAAGTGTTAAGTTTATAGCTTAGAGGTTTTCTTTATAAAGTTGTAACTTTGTATTTCATTATGCTATAATCATTGTATGAAAAAGGTATTGTTGATAAAGTTATCATCGCTGGGAGATGTTATTTTTACTGTTCCGCTTGCCAATTGTCTTAAGGCAAACGGCTATGAGGTTCATTGGCTTACTACGGAAAAAGGTATTGACATTGTTGATGGAAATCCTTGTGCTGATAAGGTTTTTTTTGCTCCTCTTTATACGTGGCGTAAAAATAAATTTAACCTAAAATATCTTTTTTCAATGATAAAGTTAATTTGTGATTTACGGAAAGAGCATTACGATATTGCGTTTGACTGTCAGAGGAGGATAAAGAGTCTTCCGTTTATGCGTTTTTGCGGTGCAAAAAGGCGTATAATTTCTACTTATTCATCAGAAGGTGCATCAATGGGACCAAACGAGATTACTCCGGCGTGTGAGGGCGGATTGCACATGGTTAATTGGAATTTGGATTATGCAAAATATTTAGGTTTGGATATCAGTAATATTAAGATGTCTTTGCCTGAGCAGTCACAGGTAACTAAGCAGAAAGTTGATTCTTTGCTTGAGGGTGTTGATTTTTCAAAACCTCTTGTTGTAATTGCACCTGCAACGACATGGGAGCCTAAGCATTGGGCGGTCGAAAATTGGCAAAAAGTCGTGGATGCTTTAAAAGATAAATGTACGCTAATTTTTACGGGCATGGAGCAGGATAAAGCGTTAATTTCTTCTATTGGTGGGGATAATTTTATAAATCTTGCGGGTAAAACTAATCTTAAAGATTTAATGGAGCTGTTTTCTCGGGTACAGCTTGTGCTTGCGCCTGATTCAGGCAGTGCGCATCTTGCTTGGGCGTCTGCGAAGCCTGCTTTGATAGAAGTCTTTTGTTGTACCGATACTCGATATTTCGGATGTTTTGGGGATGACAGCAAATACTTTGCTTTGAGTGGAAATTTAGAATGTCAGCCTTGTAATAAGCGTTCTTGTAACAGAGAAAACGGACGTAATGAATGCACAAAAGCACTTTCTCCTGACGCTGTTATTGAAAAAGCTGAACAAATTCTCGCTACATTTTAATTTGGATTTGTTTTTCGCTGATGGTATTAGTGTAGGATGCGTTTGTAGATGGCGTCTATATTTTCAAGAAAAGCGTTCTTGTCAAATATTTTTTCAATTTCTTCCAGAGTTAAACGTGCTGTGATGTCGGTATCTTTTAAGAGGTTAGCCTTAAAGTCACCGTCATTTTCAAATGCATCAAGTGCGTTGCGTTGAACAAGCCTGTAGGCTTCTTCTCGTGTTAAGCCTTTTTCTACAAGTTCAAGTAGAACTTTTTGAGAAAAGACTATTCCGCCAAATTTTTCGGTATTTTTTAACATGTTTTTTTCGTGGACAACAAGATTTTTTACTACTCCGTTAAAACGGGTTAGCATAAAATCAACAAGAGTAAGACTGTCAGGGAAAATTATCCTTTCGGCAGAACTGTGTGAAATATCACGTTCGTGCCATAGAGGAATATTTTCAAGTGCGACAATTGAGTTTGCTCTGACAACTCTTGCCAATCCGCAGAGGTTTTCGCTCAAAACAGGGTTTTTCTTGTGAGGCATTGCCGATGAGCCTTTTTGTTTTGCCCCGAAACCTTCTTCAACTTCTAACACTTCGGTTTTTTGCAGGTGTCGGATTTCAGTTGCAAACTGTTCAATGACGCTTGCAATTAGTGCCAATGACTGCATAAAGTATGCGTGATAATCTCTTGCAATAATTTGTGTTGAAATTCTGGCAGGTTTTAAGCCTAGGTGTTTGCAGGTAATTTCTTCAATTTTAGGAGAAATATTACTGTAAGTTCCGACAGGTCCGGAAATCTGTCCTACACGTATTTCTTCTGCTGCATTTTTGAAGTTATCAAGCTGGCGTTCGAGAATATCTATCCATGAACAAATCTTTACGCCAAAAGTCATTACCTCGGCATGAATTCCGTGTGAACGTCCTATACAAACGGTATTTTTATGTTTGTTTGCCAGTGCTTTTAATGATTTAATAGTTTCTTCAAGGTCATTTATAATTATTTTTGCACTGTCTTGAATTTGGAGTGCAAACGCAGTGTCAATTACATCAGAACTTGTCATTCCCACATGCATATATTTTGCCAAATCGCCAAGACTCTCATTCACGCAGGTTAAAAATGCAATAACATCGTGTCTGACTTCTGCTTCGATTTCGTCAATTCTTTCGATTGTAAAGGAGGCATTTTCTTTTAATTTTTCGATGTCTTTTTTAGGAAATTTCCCTGTTTTTGCATAAGCCTCGCACACTGCAATTTCAACTTTGAGGTAATACTCAAACTTAGACTGCAAGTCCCAAATATTTTTCATTTCTTCGCGTGAATATCTGTCTATCATACTTATATGTTAGCATAAAATAATAAAACTTTTGATATAAATTTTTTATAAGGTATAACATATTTACACTAAATTTCTTATAAATCGTCACCCTGAACTTGTTTCAGGGTCTTAAAATAACAGATGCTGAAACGAGTTCAGCATGAAAGTTTTGAGGGCATCTTGTGTAAACTTCTTATACCTACCAATTTTTTGTAAACAATGTAAATATTTTTGGGGGTTACGCAATTTGTGTTAAAAAAAATACTTTATATACATGAAAGGTAGTGTTTAAAAAGGTAGAATAATAATGTCTATATCAACAGCATTATTAGATGTATGTGTTCCAAGCGGAATATTCTGCTACAGGAACCTCAAGAAAGTCGAAAACGGCGAACCACAGCGCGGCACAGTAGCTTTTGCGCAGGGTGCGAAAATTGTTCAGGCTTGTGCTAATTATAATGATTCTACCGCAAAAACTGCAAATAGTCTTTGCAGTGTGTTTAACGAATATGCGAAAAAATATAAACCTGTAGATTATGCAGGGAAAGCCGTCAAGTGGGCTACAAAAAATGTTAACCCTCTTATCTGTGCGTCAAGTGTTATAAAAACAGCAACAGCAGATGATAAAGTCGGTACCGGAATAACCGAAGGCGGAGCCTTGGCGGGTATGTTTGCTGGTGAAGGCATGATGAAGCTTTATCTGGATAAAGTTATAAATGAGAAAAATGTTTTTAACGCTGCGAAGTCGGTAGAAGGCATCAGATGGTTAAAGCCTATGTCAGAATTTCTAATGAAATCCGGACATAGTTCTAAAGTTGCCTCAATTATCAAAGGTATAGCGTTTGTATGCGGCTCTATGGGATCTTACGCTGTCGGACAAAATCTTGCTGAAAAGTATGCCGATAGGGTAAAAGCTCATCTGGGCGTTGAAACTCCAAAAATCGACCAAAAGGCTTAATGCTTTTTCTCTATAATATGTTATAATTTGTCTATAATGAGGAAGATTAGTCTTTTATATTTAATATTTATCGTAATATTTTTTGTGCAAAATCCTGCAAATGCTATTAAAATAGGTTTGCAGACAGGTGTTGACAGAATTGGCGTGGGTTCTTCAAACGCAACTTCTCTGATTGACGCAAATACTAACAAAACTATTGTCAAAATTGATGCGATGAAAGGTTACGAGATTGTTCCGTATAAAAATACTATGGCAATCCGCCTTGATGGAAAGTTTTATCAGATTTATTCGGATAATGTTGTTCTAAAACCTGCATCCGGCGGGTTTATCAGTGCTAAAAGCAAGTGGTATCGCGGTTATTTAATTATTCAAAATAAAAATAAAAAATTGACTCTGATTAATGAAGTTGATATTGAGGATTATATAAAAGGAGTCGTTCCGTCAGAAATGCCATCGGGCTGGGAGCTAGAAGCCTTAAAGGCTCAGGCGATTGCGGCAAGAAGTTATGCGCTCGCAAATCTGGGTAAACGTGCTTCTTTAGGCTATGATTTGAAGGATACTCCGGAAGACCAAGCCTACGGCGGGGCTTCTGCTGAAACTTCAAAAACTAATAAAGCTGTGGATGAAACCAGCGGTCTGGTTTTGACTTATAATTATAAAGTTGTTTCTGCATTTTATTCAGCCTCGGCAGGCGGGCAAACCGTTACCGCAAAAGAAGCGTGGGGCAATGATGTTCCATATATCCGTTCAGTTCCTTCGTTTGACGATAACGTAAAGAAAAACGGACACGGTATCGGAATGTCTCAACATGGCGCGAATAATCTCGCAAAACAAGGCTATAACGCTTATCAAATATTGAACTATTTTTATAAAAACGTGAAATTCGCTCGTGCTAACGGTACTTCCATTAATTGATATTCCCATGTGCCAATGGGCGTCTTGTTTTTCAGGTGTTAAACTACCTCAAGCCCTTATATATCACGAAAATTTTTGATAAAAAACCCTAAAACCCCCTTGTCAAATACAAATAACGTGTTATAATAAATCTGTCGAATATATGAGCATGCGGAGAAAGTGGTTTCTGTTTGCCGTTTGCTAAGGAAGAAGGAGGTTCACATGAACAAAGAAGAATTAGTAAAAGAAGTATCAAAAAAAGCAAAAGTTTCTCAAAAAGCAACTGCTGACGTTGTTGCAGCTGTTTTGGAAACAATTGAAAAAACAGTTTCTAAAGGTAAAAAAGTTACTTTGGTTGGTTTCGGTACATTTGAAGCTAGAAAAAGAGCTGCTAGAACTGGCCGCAACCCTCAAACCGGAGCAGAATTGAAAATTGCTGCAAAAACAGTTCCTGCATTCTCAGCTGGTAAAAAATTCAAAGAACTTTTAAAATAGTTTATAATATAACATAGAAAAGAGTCTGGTAAATAAATCAGACTCTTTTATTATTGTATTAAGATATGTAAAAGATATATTGTGTATATGTTATAGAAATAATCTAAGGTGGAATACATGTAGTATAACCATTTTCTTTATTTTCTCCTACACACTAACCTTTTACAAATTGAGATAAGCCGTCTATGACGGCTGTTTTTCTATGAAAAAGCTATGCGCTAAATAAGTGCATAGCTTTTTTTACTTCCAACTTCTTAACCCAACTTTGTCATAAGCCAAAAGGGTTTCTCATTTTAATATTTATTAATATAGACAAATCTTTATATGTATTATCACATTAAAAAATTTGTTTGTCAACTATATAATCAAAAATGCTAAAATTTCTATATTAATCAAATGGAAAAACATAGATGAAAACCACTCCAATGAAACAAATTAAGTATTTGAGAGAATTTATCAGGTTTAAAGCCGCAAACAGAGGTTTAAACCTGACTCAGATGATGGCAAAAGTGGCAGAAAAATATGACAGAAAGCCTGATGTAAATAATTATTCAGGCAAGATAAGACGAGGAACTCTTTCAGTCCTCGAATTATTTGAAATTCTTGATATTATTGGCGTTGAGATTGAATACAAAGACCGTTCTTAGTACATATTTATGAGTTCTCGAACGTGGGTTATAATTTTTTGAGCTTCTGTTCTTGCACGTTTTGAGCCGTCGTTTAAGATATCTTTTACCTCGTCAATATGAGTTTCATAGTAACGGCGTTTCTCTCTTATTTCGGCGAATTTTTCGTTAATCAATGTCCCGAGTTGACGTTTGCAGTCTGCACAGCCGCGTTCGCCTTTTTCGCATTCAGAGCGGATTTGTGCAATTTGTTGTTCTGTTCCAAAAATATTCCAGTATTTGAACGCTACTTCACATTCATCAGGGTGTCCGAGGTCAGTTTTTCTTAATCTGCTTCTGTCGGTTATTGCGGTCATAATCTTTTTAGCAGTAACTTCTTCTGTATCGGAAATTTTAATGTCATTTTGGAACGATTTACCCATTTTGTTTCCGTCAAGTCCGCAGATTAAAGAACAATGGTTTAATATCGGCTGAGGTTCATTGAAAAATTCTTCTTTATATATATTGTTAAATCTTCTTGCGATATCACGGGTAATTTCAATATGAGCAACCTGATCAATGCCTACAGGTACGTGTGTTGCATTCATCATCATAATATCAGCACTCATAAGCACCGGATAACCCATTAATCCGTAGCTTATTTGAGAGTTTTGACCTTCTTTGGTTCTGAGGATTTTAGCCATATCTTTCAGGGTCGGGTCACGTTCTACCCAGTTTTGCGGGGTAACCATACCCAGATATACGTTTAACTCTGCGATTTCAGGGACAAGTGATTGTACGTATATTGTGGAAATTTCAGGGTCAATTCCTGATGCAAGCCAATCGATTGCAACATCAATTACGTCATTTTTAAGGGTTTCAGTTTTGTCGTATTTTGTTGTTAGAGCGTGCCAGTCAGCTACGAAGAAAAAACTGTCATATTTGTGCTGTAATTCCACCCAGTTCTGGATAACTCCCAAATAGTGACCCAAGTGTAATTTTCCCGTCGGCCGCATTCCCGAAACTATTCTTTCTTTCATAACTCTTTGTCCTCTCGTCTAAATCTTTCTACCTTAAATTAAGGCTTTATAATTATTATATTATAAAAAAACTTTTGTTGAATATTTCAAAAAAAATGTTATAATAAAATCTATGAAGATGAGGCTTTTAACTTTATTATTGATGCTTATGTTTGCAGGTAGTCTGTGTAGTGCGGCTGATGTTCCTGTAATGGAAGATGTTCAACTGGATTTAAGAAGCTACGATGTTATTGAAGTTCCGGCAGGAACGTTTATCCCTGTGATTAGTGCGCAGGAAATATCTACCCAGTATTGTCCTGTGGGTTATAAAGTCAGGTTTACCTCTACAAATGATTTATTTATGCATGAAACAAATATTATCCCTGAAAATTCTGAATTTTACGGGTATATAGAAGAAATTCATGAGCCGGTAATCGGAACAAATGCTTCTATGGTTATCAAAATAAATAAAGTTATTCTGCCTGACTGATTTGAATTGCCTGTCAGAGCTTATATCTACACCCCTAACAATAATATTATTGGCGGAGGCATATCAGAACCTGCAGAATGGGTGAAAATGCCGCATTATCAATCACGCTTTAAAAATAATATTACTTTGCAGATTCGCCCCGGACGTGAAAGAAAAATGGGTTCTCATACAACTATTCCATCAGGCGAAAATAGAATGATTATTCTTTCTGATTCTGCTTGGATTACTCATACAATGACAAATTAACAAATTGACAAATTGTAAATTAGAAATAAAATGTAATTATTACACGATATGTGATTGTGTCTAAGGAAGGGAAATCTATTATGAAAAAATATATGAATATATTGATAACCGCACTCGTAATGTCTTGTGGTGTAGCAATGGCGGATAGTAATTATAATTACACTCAAAATATGACCGCTCCTGCTCATCAGCCAACATATTACGCACAGCCAAAAATGTCCCCTAATCAGCCTTTGAGAGGAAGCGTCGTGACTGTTCCCGCAGGACAGGCAATGCCGGCGGTGGTTACAATGCCTTTGAATTCAGCTAATTTAACTTTAGGGCAAAATGTTACAGTGGCATTAGGCTCTGATTTTTATTACAATAATAACTTAATTGCTCCTGCGGGAAGTTCTGTAACAGGTACTGTTCTCGAAGTTTCTAAAGCAAAACGCGGCAGTATGAATGGTAAATTGATGTTAAGATTTACCCAGATAGTTACTCCATACGGAATTCAAATCCCAATTTCAGCTGTTATAAGAACGGATGACAATACTGGCAGACTTGTAGGCGGTACAAAAGCTGATGTCGCTAAAGATTATGCGAAAGACTTGACCGTAGGTGCCGGTGCAGGTGCTGTTTCCGGCGTTGTATTCGGTGCGCTTGCCGGCGGAGATATCGGTAAAGGTGCGGCGCTTGGTACTGCTGTCGGTGCTGGCGGAGGGTTGATTAAATCAGTATGGGATAAAGGCGATGATGTCATTATTCCTGCTAACTCAAATATTGAATTGGTACTTACCCAGCCAATTACTGTTAATCCGGCAATATATAATTCCAATTATTAGCCGGTTAACCGATAATATTATTTTTTAATTTTGAGTAATATTATCACAGATTAGGAAAATGTGTTGCAGATAGGTAAATAAAATGTCAATTTTAGATAAATATACGAACAATTTATTAGAGGATGAGGAGTCAGAAGAAACTTCGGGCTATACAACTCCGGCTGTGCTTCGTGAAGATAAAGAGGGATTAACGCTTAAAAAATCATTTTGGATTTCGGTGTTACTTCACCCGTCTGCAGGCGGGGCGGTTTGGCTTATAACTTTAATTCAGATGCTTCTCGGGTTTAACATGCATCTTTTTGATAAACCAAAGCCTAAGGTAAATAATATAGAGATTGTACTTGTAGATAAAGAGGATACGCCTATCAACAAAAAAACGCCGTATCGTGCGGACAGAAATTCTCGGGCGGGCGGGCATCACGATCCTACGAAATAGGTTTCAATGCCATCAACGCCGTCTGCTCCAGCTGCAAAACCGAGTACTCCTGCTCCGGCAGCAAAAGCAAAACCTGCTCCGGCATCTAAACAAACTCCAAAGCCGCAGCAGGTAAAGAAACCTGAACCTGCCAAAAAAGCTTTGCAGAATTTGATGCCAAAACCAGCTCAAAAACCTGCACCTAAACCTCAGGAAGCTCCTGCGGCTCCAAAGGCTGTTGCTCCGGCAAAACCTAATCCGCCGACGGCACGTCCTTCTATTAAACCTCCAAACACTCCGAAACCTGTTGCAAAACCGTCATCAGCGTTTCAAGTTCCCGTACCAAAAGGCGGAACTGCAGGCGGGCATTATGCCACAGGACCTATCAGCGGATCAGGTAAACTCGCAAATGGAGGTTCATCAGGCGGTTCGGGAAGTTCTTCTTCCGGAAGATACACTCCGGCACCTGTTCTTGCTCCTACAGGAGCGGGATCTTCTTCAGGGTCTAAGCTTGCAAAAGGTGCAGGAAGCGGTGGAGGTTCAGGTGCTTACGGAAATCCAGGACCCGGTAATCCAAACGGCAGACCCGGAATTGACGCAATTCGTGAACCTGATTTCGGACCTTATATGAGGGAACTCCAGCGTCGTATCAAAATGAATTGGAATCCGCCAAAAGGAAATGAAAGTAAGCGTGTTGTCCTTTTATTTAAAATTGCAAAAGATGGTAGACTCCTCTCTTGCAGTGTGTTTAAATCATCAGGGCTTCCTAGTGCAGATAGTGCAGCTATTAATGCCGTTAAGCTTACTGCGCCTTTTAAACCGCTCCCTGCGGAATTTAAAGGACAAAGCATTGATATTCAGTTTACTTTTGACTACAACGTATTTGGAGCATCAGGATACTAAGATATTTTTCCCGCTAGTTTTGCGGTTCAATATAAAAACAATGTAATTACAAAATAAAGAGGATTAAAAATTATGGAACTTTTATTACACTCAATTAAATTAGACTGGCCGGTATTATTACCGATTTTGGTTTGTTCTATCCTTGTTGTTATGGTTGTTTTGAACAGAATTTCTGTTTATAAACGAAACAAAAGAGATGTTGTTCTGTTCATTCCTAAACTTCAAAAAGAATTAGCTAAAAATAACTTACAGGGCGCACAGAATTTGGCTATTCAATGCGGCGGAGTTATTGGTGAAGTTACGGAAGAAGCGGTTAGAATTTTTTCTGAACAGAAAAACGGTTTTTCTCGTTCCTTCGATATTGCGGCAGCTCTTGCAACAAGAAAATTGGAAAGTCATTTGACAATTCTCGGTACAATCGGCGGTGTTGCTCCGTTCTTAGGTTTGTTCGGTACTGTAGTTCGTATCCTTTATACGTTCCAGGATTTGGCTCAGCAGGGTAATCAATCCGCAGCAGTTGCTATGGGTATTGGTTCTGCGTTGATTGCTACAGCTTTTGGTCTTGGGGTTGCGATTGTTGCCGTTGTTTTCTACAACTCTTTCCAATCAATCGTTAAACGTTATGAAGACGATTTTCAATTAATTAAATTGTTATTCTTAAGTTTTGTTGATTCTGAAACTGATAAATCAAGCACAGCTTCAACAAACGTTTCAATGTAATAATTGCCCCTGACATAGGCTGGTTGCGTATTATACGTGCAGGTTTGTCGGTGGTGCTGATTAGATTTAAAGGAAAAATAATATGGCAATGAGTTCAAAAAAAGGTAAAATGTTTACCGAAATAAATATTACACCATTAACCGATATCTTTCTGGTTTTGTTAATCATAATGATGGTTGTTGCACCCACTTTCCAATCAATGGATAATGCAATATCTGTACCTGAGATTAACAGCGGAATTGCTATTGAACAGAAAAATGCTACTGTTTCTATAACAAAAGAAGGTTTGATGTATGTGAATGGTAAGGAAATAAATGCTGATAGTTTAACGGACGAACTCGTTGCTTTAAAAGCCTCTTTAGAAAAGCCTGAAGTTGTGGTTAAGGCTGATGAAAATGTTAAAAGTTCCGAAATTATGAAAGTGATGAATGCGGCTCAGGATGCTGAGTATAAAAAGCTCATTGTCGCTGGTGAGCCGCTTTCAAAAAAAGAACAAAAAGATTTACAGCAGAAAAGTGAAAATCAGGGAGCATAAATATGCGTGATACATTTAATGAAATTAATATTACACCTTTGACAGATATTTTTCTTGTGCTTCTGATTATAATGATGGTAATTGCACCGCTTTTAGATCAGCAGGGATTAAATTTAACAGTGCCTGAAAATGTTGCAGAAGAACAGGTTCAAAAGGACTCTAAAATTTTAAGGGTGGAAGTTTCTTCTGATAACAGGTATTACATTGACGGAGAGGAAGTTTCCGGAGAAGCTTTGGAAAAAACATTAAAAGCACAGGCAAAAGATTTTCCTGACGGTTTGATGATACAAACTGACGGTGATGCGACACATGGTGCTGTTGTAAAAGTTATGGATAGTGCTAGAAATTCAGGATTTACAAGCATTTCTGTTTCTGAAGTTTAGTCTGACAGGCGGGGAAATTCGCTAATAGACTATATATCCATTCCGTAAGGATTCATTCTGATTGGCTCGTTTGTTTTGTAGTGTTTTGAAACATAGTCGTAAGCTTTATCCATTTGTTTTTCAAACAGGTCGGATAATTTTGGGTTAAAACTGTCAAGACAGATTTTTCTAAGCATTCCGTGAATATACTGTATTTCGTCTGTTTCAAGAACTTTGAATTGATTTTTTTCAAAAGGTAAGTCAGGATGTTCAAATAGTGATATTTTTATCGTTTCTTGAATAGATTTGCATAATTCTCTTGTTTTCTTATCAACTTTTGATAAATCCATCTTAGAAATTTCTCGGTTAACGTTTAATAAAGCAAGGAAAAATGAATTTGCCATTATAGTACTTTCATTCTGAGTGCTATCCACAAAGGCACGGGTGTACTTGCTGATTTCATTGTTCAAATAGTTGTTCTGAGGATTATTCGGGTCAATTTTTGCTATAAAATTTTCGTCTTTAATTTCAATATTCTGTTTTCTTCCCCAGTCTTGTATTTTTTTGATAAATCCTCTTGGGGCAACACGGGGATAGTATACGACGGTTTGTTCTTCTTTTATTTTCTTCCAGGCGTAAGTCATATTTTTTGAGAAAGATTTTCTTGCCCATTCGTTTGAAGCCCAGAACTTTTTCAGAGTACTGCTTTCTTCCTTTGTAAATGCCAGAGGATTTTCAAGTTTTGTGCTATCAAATGTTTTTATTCCTTGTTTTTTCATAAATGCGGTCATTGCTGTTTTTATTTTGTCTGTGCCAAAAATATACCAGGCTTTTGTTGTTACTCGGCTGAGTAATTCTGCCCTATCCGGATTTTCTTCATAAAATTTTCGTTGACGTTCGGAGAGATTATAAACCGCTTGAGGGTTTTGTTCATAGTATCTTTGTAAGCCTTCTGAAATATGTTTTTTATGTTCTGCTGACAGTGGACCTCTTTTTATGTAAACAGGCTCCCCTGTTGCCTCTTGTGCCTTTCTGTCAAGAGCAGCCATGCGTTTTTCTGTCATTTCCTTTGTCAGGCGTGTATTGTATTCGGGGTCTGACAGTTTTAATATCTTTCCGTATGTCGGTTCTGTTAGTGGTATTTGTAATTTTCGCATAACATAACTTATGTCTTTGCCATCGGCATATTTTCTGAGGTCATTTATGGAAAACCCTTCTCCCCAGTATAATTTGATGAGCTGCAGGGATAAATCTTCATCGTTATCAAAGTACTCAAGTTTTCCGTTTCTGAAATCGTCAATGAAACTTCCAGCTAATGCTTTCACGTCTTTTGAGGGAATTACATCTTTAAATTCAGGGAATTTTGCTTTAACTTCCTCTAGTGAAAAACAATCCTTTACGCTTTCGTAGAATTTTTTATGTATATTAATAAGTGTTTCTTTTGTTTTGTTGCCTTCTTCTAGGATTATTCCTGCCCATTCTCGAATTTGAGGAGGATATACATTGGATTTTTTCTGAGCAAGGATATCTAAATGTTTTACTGTGTCTGCTAAATCAAGGCTGTATCCTCCTGTAAAAGCAAGATACTGAGAGGTTGTCGGGAGTGGTAAATTTATTTGTTGAGTTGTGTTTTGTTGAGTTTTTGGGGATGAATGTTTATTAATTGTTCTTTTGTGGGGTAAATTTGTAAATGATATATTATTAATTTGCATAAAAAATCCTTTCATTAGTCAAAAAACTGCTGAAAGGATTTTTTTGCTATATATTTTCTAATTATTTTAAAGCAAAAGTCATGACTGCTTCTACGCAGAGTTTGCCATCAAAAAGTCATCTGCCATGGGCTTTACATACAGGGCATTT
>USHE01000034.1 GCA_900554385.1 uncultured bacterium
CATACATACAGTTTAAGCCTTATACTAATAAAGTACTCCTGTATATATACAGGAGAGAGGGGAGAGTTTAAGGATGAAAAAAGGTTTTACGCTTGCCGAGGTTCTGATTACGCTGGGGATAATCGGCATCGATGCGGCAATGACATTGCCGGGGTTAAATGCGAAATATAAAAAAAATCAAACTGTTACTCAGTTGAAAAAAGCATATACTGTTCTTGCACAAGCGATTAAGTTATCTGAGGTTACGAACGGTAGTCTTGATTATTGGGATTATAAACTTCCCGCTGAAGATTTTTATCAAATGTATTTAGCTAATTATATGTCTGTGAATAACAAAACAATAACTGAATCAGGGATTGTATATAAATATCTTAACGGGTCTCCTTGTGCAGAAAATTTGTGCGTAAGAAAATCTTATACGGTGTATTTGCCGGATGGTTCTGCTCTTATTATTTCCGCATTTACAGGATTTTCTAACGGGAGAGTTATTAGTATAGACGTGAATGGTTATAAAGAACCTAATACTTTTGGAAAAGATGTTTTTTCTTTTGCTATTATTAATAAGTATGGTTTAGTGCCTTTCGGTTATAAAAGTTTCGGGTATGCTTCCTCTAATGAGGATGCAGATAATCCAAATAGCTATAATCAGGTCTTTGGAGAATATGACAGAAATGTAATAACAGGAAGTCAAAAATATGCATGTACTAAAAAAGGCAGAGGTTTTTGGTGTTCTGCTTTAATATTAATGGATGGCTGGCAGATTAAGGACGATTACCCTTGGTAAATAAATATTAAATTATCCTGTCATATATTGAATTTTAGGCTTTATCAAGTATCATTGTTGTATAATGAAATATAATATATGTAGTTAATATATAGGTTATTTGAGAGGGGTACACAAAACATGATAGACTTATGCTGCCGAAATGTTGATACCAGTGTTATAGGACCGGAGAACGGGTTAGAATTAGATAAAGAGTTTGATGCTTATAAAGATACAATTGCAGCTATTATAGCCAGTTTAAATCAACGAAAAGATAAGCCGGGGCAGTGGCTTCAATGGATGAATTTAGGCTATAACGAAGAAACTATCTGGTATGTAAAAGAGTATGCCTCTATGGTTAAAGGTCGTTTTGACAATATTTTGGTTTTGGGTATCGGAGGATCTGCTCTTGGTGGGATTGCTTTGACTGAGGCTCTTTTGAAACCTTACTGGAATTTGCTTTCTGATGAACAGCGTGAAGGGCTGCCTCGAATATTCTTCCTTGATAATATCGATCCTGATACGATGAACGGGCTTTTTGATATTTTGGATTTGAAAAAGACTCTCGTAAATGTTATTACAAAGTCTGGTGATACTGCTGAAACAATGGCTCAATTTATGAGCGTTAAAGAACGTCTAAAAAATGAACTGGGAGATAATTACAGATACAACGTTGTCGCGACTACTGATAAAAGAACAGGTATCTTAAGGCAAATTGCAGAACAGGAAGGTTATAAGACTTTTGTTGTTCCTGATGATGTAGGCGGAAGATTTTCGGTGTTTTCTGCTGTCGGTTTGTTGCCGCTTGCGCTTGTGGGTATTGATATTGACCCTATCGTAAAAGGTATTAAGGATAAGGATTTGGCTCTTAAAAACACGGATGTAAAAGAAAATATTGCCGCTAAAAATGCTCTAATTCATTATCTTATGGATACTAAAAAAGGTAAAAACATGTCTGTTATGATGCCGTATTCAAGCCGTTTGAGATATGTTTCTGACTGGTATGCACAGCTTTGGGCAGAGTCGTTGGGGAAAAACAAAGACCTAGATGGAAATGATGTTAATATCGGACAAACCCCTATTAAGGCACTGGGTGTGACTGATCAGCATTCTCAAATCCAGCTTTACAACGAAGGTCCTAACAATAAAATTATAAACTTTATTCGAGTTAAAGATTTTGATACAACATTGGATATTCCGAATATATTTGAATATACAGGATTAAATTATCTTGGCGGAAAAACGATGAATATGCTAATGGATGCGGAAGCGGATTCTACAAGAGTTGCCCTGACGGATTACAAAAGACCTAACGTAACAATTACAATGCCGAAAGTTGACGGGTATAATGTTGCGCAGTTACTTTATATGTTTGAAGTTCAGACTGCTATTGCAGGTGAATTGTACAAAATTAACACTTTTAATCAACCAGGGGTTGAGCAGGCGAAAAATTATACATACGCATTAATGGGCAGAGCGGGTTATGAGGATTCTGCACATACCATGCAGTAAAAAATGGGAGTTTTATAAATTAATGAATAAACTCTTACTTCTGTTTGTGTGTTTCATTATCGGCATGTTTATTATGGTAAATGCGCAGGAAACTCCTGTTTTTAAAGCCGGTGTTTCTCTTGAACGTCAAGTTCCGTCGTCGCTTATGGGAACATGGCGTGTGGCTGCAGCCTTAAAATCTACAGATAGTCCGCAAACTTTTAAGAATGTAAGTGTCGATATCTGGAACTTATCAAGAACTAATGACGTCATAAGTTTGAGTAATCCGTTTACGGGTGCAAGCGCATCCATTAACGTGAGTTATGTAAATAAAAATACGATAAAATTTACAAAAGTAGGGGATTATGACACTCAGAAACTTACAGATTCTGTTGAAATAACTATATCCGGTGATACGTTTACCGGTAAAAATTCGTTGCGTCTGGTTACGTATTCTGATGTTGATAATTCTGTGCTGAGCGAAAAAACTGCCTTATATATTCTAAAAGGCGAAAAAATTTCAGGTTCTGGAGTAATAGAAAAATGAGGATAATATATGCAAAGTTATGATTTTGATGTTGTAATTTTAGGCGGCGGACCTGCAGGACTTTCTGCTGCAATTTATGCAAGCCGTGGTGCTGTTTCTACAGCGTTGATTGATGTTAGTATGATGGGCGGGCAGCCTTCAAATTATTTGGAATTGGAAAATTATCCGGGGTTTCCGATTATTGGCGGGTATGATTTGATGGAAAAGTTCGAGGAGCATGCCGATAAGTTCGGAGTTCAAAAGTTTCCGATGCAAGAAATTGAAAAGATAGACCTTACATCAACCCCAAAATTGATTGTTACCAAAGAGGGTGAATTTAGAGCAAAAAGCATTATTATAGCTTGCGGTGCGCAGCCAATGAAGCTTGGAGTGCCGGGAGAAAAAGAATTTGTCGGACGTGGTGTAAGTTACTGTGCAGTTTGCGATGGTGCGGTTTATAAAGAGAAAGTTGTCGCTGTTGTAGGCGGCGGTAATGCTGCTGTTGAAGAAGCTATGTATCTTACAAAATTCGCTGATAAAGTATATGTTGTTCATAGGCGTAATGAGCTTAGGGCAGATAAAATTGTTCAGGAACGAGCATTTAAAAATGAAAAAATTGAATTTGTATGGGATAGTGTCGTAAAAGAAATTAAAGGCGATACCCTTGTTCATACTGTTGTTCTTGAAAATGTAAAAACTAAGGAAATTTCAAATCTTCCTGTTAACGGCGTGTTCCCGTATATTGGCATGGTTCCTAATGTGGAAAATATTACAGGGCAGGTTGAACAGGATGCTGGCGGATTTATTCTTACCGATGAAACAATGAAAACCTCTTTAGATGGGGTATTTGCTGTAGGAGATATTCGCAAAACTCCTCTACGACAGGTAATAACAGCAGCTTCAGATGGTGCTGTTGGTGCCGTTTACTCTGTTAAATATATCGAAAGTCTAAAAGATATTCCGCAAAAAGTATAAAAAGAGCCGTAAGGCTCTTTTTTACTGTAAAAAAAAAGTTGCCAGAGATTTGGCAACATTAAATAAACACGAGGATATTAAGAGAGAGAGTATAAAGTATTTTATATTATGTTAATAAAGTCATTTTAAAACTTGGTTTTCTTTTTCCAATTTGTAATTTGTGATTTCCCTTACATTTATATAAAGGATTTCTTTTTTGAAAAATTTACTTTTTTATATTGGAATGTTAAGTTTTATTAATATAAATTTTAAGTTATACGTTATTTGTAGGATTTCTCAAAATATCTTGTCAGAAATCGACAATGATGATATAATAAAAATATAAATTGAGAGAATACAAAGATAGGATAGTTATGGATTTCGATATTGAAGATTTTTTAAGAAAAGCAGTTTCTATTGCCGCATCAGATGTTCACCTTGCTGTTGGAGAACATCCTACTGTTCGTAAAGACGGTAGAATTATGAAAATTAATATGCCGATTTTGACTGACGATGATATTGATCATGCTTATGATGTTCTTTTGCCGCGAAGCGCAAAGGATAATCTTGAAAATGTTTATGATTTGGATTTTGCTTATGAAATCCCAGGGTTTTCTCGTTTTCGTGTTAATTTGAGTCGTCAATTAGGGAAAAATAAGCTTGTTATAAGACTTATTCCTTATTACGTAAGAAAAATTCATGAATTGAATTTGCCTTCTTCAATTGAACAATTTGCAAAATTAAATCACGGTTTAGTATTGGTTACAGGTCCTACCGGCAGTGGTAAGTCTACTACTATTGCTTCTATAATTGATTATATAAATTCTAATTATCCGAAGCATATTATTACAATTGAAGATCCTATCGAATTTATTTTTAATAACAAAAAAGGTATAGTTTCTCAACGTCAAATTCTTGTTGATACTGCGTCGTTTCCTGATGGGGTTAAATACGCATTGAGACAAGATCCGGATGTTATCTTTATTGGTGAAATTCGTGATAGAGATACTATCACTTCTGCGCTGAAAGCTGCGGAAACAGGACACCTTGTTTTTGCTACAATTCACACTAATGATGCTATTCAAACTATTGATAGAATTATTAATATGTTTGAACCATCAGACAGAGATTTTGTTCGCCATCAGTTAGCACAGATTATACGAGGTACGGTTTCTCAAAAACTCGTTCCTCTAAAAGACGGTTCAGGTCGTAGGCCTGCTTGCGAAGTCTTAGTTGTTACTTCTACTGTTAAAGACTTTATTGAAAAAGATGAGCTGGAAAAGGTTTATGATCTGGTTAAAAACGGCTCATTTATCAGTATGATTACAATGAACATGTCTTTATACAATCTTTGTGTAAATGATTACATAACAGAAGAAGTTGCAATGAGCTTCTCTGACGATAGAACAGAACTTGCACAGATGTTAAAGGGTGTATTCCACGGGACAAACTCGGGAAATTAATTAAATAATAATAAATAGATAATGGATAGTTTTGTTACAGACGCTATAAATTTGAAATCATATAATCTTAGCGAGTCTGATAAGATTATGGTGATGTATTCAAGAGATAGAGGGCTAATAAGAGGAGTTGCAAAGGGTGTTAAAAAGCCCAAGAGCAAACTGGGTGCTCGTATGGATTTGCTTGTCGCTAATAAGCTTATGCTGCACAAGGGGCGCAATCTTGACACAATATCTCAGGCTGAAGCTTTGAATACATTTAATGCTACTCGTCGTAACATGGATAAAATTTTCTATTCTATGTATATTTCTGAGGTTGTAAATAATTTTGGTGTAGAAGATGACCCTTGTTCTGCGGTTATCTTTGATTTGCTGTATGAAGCACTGGAAGCTGTTGCGCAGGCTGATGATAAAATTAAAATTCTCAATTCTGTGTTAAAATTTCAATTAAAAATGATGAGAGTATCGGGTTTTTCTCTTGAATTGGATAAGTGTCTTTGCTGCGGAAAGCCAATAGAACTGGAAAACATGTATTTTTCAGAACGTCTTGGCGGGGTTGTGTGCCGAGAGTGCAATGCTCATTATGGATTAACTAACATAATGCACTATAAACTACGTGATTTTTTGTCTGTTCTTGCTAATTCGGAATTTGACGAGGTTTCTGAGTATGAGGAAAAAGCGACAGAAAAGGTTTGTCTTGTATGTTTTGAACTGCTAAAATCTTATATAAATTCTCATTCTGTTAAGAAATTTAATTCTACCGCAATTTTACAAGAAGTTGTGTGATTACTTATTCAGATAATTTTTATACAATTTCTTTAAAATTATATTCAGGATTTTCTTTTAGTGTTTTCTCGATTTGGTCAAATGTCATAAGCCCTTGAGTTGCACCGAAAGCTGAAACTACGCCGGCGGAATTTACAGATGCATACATAAGGGATTTGCCGATATTTCGGTCTGTTCTTCCGAGAGCTGCGCAGAAAGTAGATGCAAAAGCATCTCCCGCACCGAGTGTTGATACGACAGGCCCGTCAAAAACAGGGCAGTAGTAATATTTTTCCCCGTCGTAGGCATAAGCACCGTTTCCGCCGTCTGTTATTACTATTATCTGGTAATCTCTAATTTTTAATTTTTTAAACATTTCTTTCACGTCAGGGTGAATTATTTCATCAGAGAATTTTTCTTTGCTTGTGTCCGGTCTGACTTGAATTTGAGTTGCAAGAGATGCTTCTTCTTTATTTAAAACAACAATGTTAGCGTTTGCAAGAATTTTTTTAAGGTAGTTAAAGCCTTTTTTAATGCTTGAAGAACCTGCATTGAAGCAGACATATACGTTATTATCGTTAGCAAATGTAGCAATATCATCAAGAACTTTTGTGCTATCGCCGTTCATAGGTGCTATGTATAAAAGTTTAGAATTTTTTATTGCATCGAAATTGATGTCTGATTTTTTGATTTGAGCATTAGCTCCGCGGTGTGCAAGAACGGTTCTGTCTCCTTGAAAGCTTACTAATATTATTGAGAAACCGGTGCTGATTTTTGGATCTTGTATGATATTTGATAAATCGATATCTTTGTTTTTGAAAGCTTCAAGTACGCCGTCTGAGTAGATGTCATCTCCGATTTTAAAGATTGCACTTGTTTTAAACCCTAAATTAGCAAAGTTCATTGCCGTGTTGACACCGCCTCCGCCTACGTTTGAGGCAAAGTCTGTCATTTCTACTTTTGCACCGTAAGGGTAGCTCATAAATTCAGATTTCTTGTTTTTTGTGTAAACTGAAACTATATTTGCATCGTCACTTTCCACAAATACGTCCATTGTTGCACTTCCGATTGTTATAATATCACACATAGTATTCTCTCCATTATTCATTATCTGTAACTTTATTTTATCATAAATATTTTGATTGTTAAATTATATTAATATTCTGGCAAAGTATTTTTTTATGGGGTTTAATCCAGATGATAAATATACATTAATGTAAGGAAGTTTTAAAATGAGAATAGAAAATACTGTTTTTCAACTGAGAAGTTCTAAGCCCTTTAACTCTCTAAATAAGAAAAATGAAGATAATTATAGTCCGTATTCACAGATAAATGTCTATAATCCCCCGGCATACAGGGATTTTCATATTAGTTTTGGAGAAAGACTGTTTAGAACTCCTGCTAATTTCTTTGAGTTTAATAAAAACAGGCTTCCTGATACAATGATGGAATATTTGAACGAAGATTTTGAGGACAGGCAGAATATGCCTCCTATCCAAATGTGGAAGACTGTTTTTGAAGATTTACATAATGCTAAAGATTTTGATGAAGTTAAGGCGTTGTATAGAGATGAACCATTGTTTGCAAATTTAAAAAATTATGAGGGCAGGGCAAATGATTCTCTAACTGTCGTCGGGCATATTCAGGCTTTGAGCTCGGAATTTGATAAAACTCCGCTTTTCAAAGACGGGTCATCTGATTTTGGTATGTATTTGCTGAAAAAAGTTTATTACGATGGAAAGTCGGTTAAAGAAATCAATAAAGATTTTAAAAATGATATAAATGATGAATATAAAGGCTTAATTGATAAAGATATTAATAACAATACAACAAGAGCTTACGGGATAAAATTCCCAAATGTAGGGTTTTGGAACTCTTTTATAGTAACCCGTGATGACTTCCCTTATACATATAAACCAAGAAAAGAAGGCATAAGAAGAACGTCTGGCGCAGATGTTGATAGAAATAATTTTGCGAAGCCAAATACTTCTGTATCAAAGGCAAAGTCTAAGTTCGGTTCAATAAAGGATTGGCAGGTTGATAAAATTACGGATGCTGTAATTAAAAGCACCGGAAGTCCTAAAAAGTTTAAAGACCGCCTTAAACAGACTAATATTAAAGATGATGATGCTCTGAATTTTACTGCAAAATACTTTAAGGAAATTAATCTTATTGTTTTAGATAGGCTTCATGCGTCAGAAGAAATGCGTAATTACTTCGAATCCTATGATGATTTAAGCAAGTCGCAGCAGGAAAAATTTGCTAAATACTGGCAAAATCCTGAACTTAATAGAATTCAGTCGACTCTTATGAAAGATACTATAAAATTGTTTATGGATACTTATGGCGTTGACGGAGAAAACGAAGAATTTAAAGCTCTTATAGACTATTCTAAGAGTATTAGGACTAATCGCTTAGAAAGACAAAAACAACATGATTTGTTACAAGCTGAGTATGACAGAGCACTCGGTATTCAAGAGGTTGTTCCTGAGCCTGCTGAGGTTGTTGAGGAAAGAGATAAGGTGCAGGATTTAAATCAAATTTTGGATGACGTCAAAAAAGAATATGATGTAGAATCTTATGATTTTGAAATTGATGGCAATCAGGTTACTATTGTTGGAAATCTCAAAGAAGCTATTGCTGAGAGTTTAGTAGCTAAGAATCTTATCTTCCCAAAAGCATTCTTGAATAATTATGTTAATTTTGTTCAAAATAGTGCATTGACAACTCCTGACTACGTACTGTCTTTACTATTAAGTGAAAAAGGTATTAATCTGCCGGACGATCCAAGGCTTATGAAATTAGAAAAGGTTGAAGATACGACTTTACAGTTGTATCAGGATTTTACTGACGCAAAACCGTCTGAAAATAAAGCGGCTCATCAGGCTGTAGTTGATGCTTTCCTTTCTATGACAAAAGAAGATATTACTCCTGAAATATTCAGGCTTGGCGTTTTTGAAATCTCTGACTTATATGCCCAGATTTCGCCAGAACAAAAACAATTTTTATTGAGTAAATCAGATTTAATAAATAAAAATTATAGTGAGTATCGGAAACCTCTTACAGATACCGAAGCTCGAAAAATTACCATAAATATTTTTGAATTGTTGCGAAAATATAATCCTCATAATACAATAATTAAATCCCCAAGTCCGTTTAGAGGGTATGATAGTATAATTGCAGCTACAAGAGAAATGGTTTTGGGTAAATCAAAAGTTGCAGACAATCTGAAAGATGCACTTGCAAAATATCTTAAAACCTATGGCGGTAGTGCTAAATTTTTATTAGATAAAAATGTTCCTGAATCTTTGCGTATGGCTAAACTTGAAGAATTTATCTGTGCTTATGCATACGATAAACAAGGTGAACTTTTAACCTTTGTCGCTGTTGAACCTCGCAGTATGGAATATCTTAAAAATCACGATCTTAAAATGTATACTTATTTAAGAAATGAGCTTTTGACAAATCAAATTTTTAATCGTAGATGAATAAAAACACAGGGCGGAATGTTTCACATTCCGCCCGCGTTTTTTTAAGCTATAACTATTGGCAGTTAGCCTTTTCTTCTTCGGAAACCCCTTTGATTGTAAGGTTAACTCTGCCTTTGTCATCGATTTTTACAACTTTTACGATAACTTCCTGTCCGATTTGTAAGTGCGGCTCAATTGTTTCTATACGTTCATTGCAAACTTGTGATATATGAACCATACCGTCTTTGCCAGGAGCAAGTTCTACGAATGCGCCGATAGGAATAATTCTTACAACCTTACCTTTTAGCACCATACCTGGTTGAGCTTTGAATGTAAGGTCTTTAATCATTTTCTTTGCGATATCTGCGCCTTCCTGATCGTTAGATGTAATCGTTACAACACCGCTGTCTTGGATATCGATTTCGGCACCTGATGCGTCAATGATTGCTCGGATTTGTTTTCCGCCAGGTCCGATAACTGTTCCGATATCTTCTGTCGGAATTGTTAATGTGCAGATTTGCGGTGCATAAGGAGATAAGTGTTCAGCAGGAGCTGTAATTGCTTTTCTCATTTCGCCTAAAATGTGTAATCTGCCTTCTTTAGCTTGTTGTAAAGCACGACGTAATGTTTCGTTTGGAATACCTTTTGCCTTCATATCCATTTGAAGTGCTGTAATTCCTGTGTCATTACCTGTAACTTTGAAGTCCATATCACCAAGGAAGTCTTCAATACCTTGAATGTCAGTCAATACAACAGGTTCGTGACCGTCTTCTTTAATCATACCCATTGCAACACCGCCAATCATACATTTTACAGGAACACCTGCATTCATTAACGCCATTGATGAACCGCATGTTGAAGCCATAGATGTAGAACCGTTAGATTCCTATACATCTGATGTTACGCGGATTGTGTAACCGAATTCTTCTTGTGAAGGAAGTGCAGGTACGTTAGCTCTTTCTGCAAGTGCGCCGTGACCAACTTCACGTCTGCCAGGTCCTCTTAAAGGTTTTACTTCACCTACAGAGAAGCCAGGGAAGATGTATTTGTGCATATAAGTTTTTTCAGTCTGCGGGTCAACGCCGTCTAATTCTTGTTTCATACCAGGACCGGCAAGAGTTGCAACTGAAAGAACCTGAGTTTGACCTCTTGTGAATACAGCAGAACCGTGAGCGCGTGGAATAACGCCAACTTCACACCAGATAGGTCGAACTTCGGTTGGTTTTCTTCCGTCAGCACGAACGCCTTCTTCCAAAATCATTGCACGCATAATGTGTTTTTCTGCGGCTTTGAATTCTTCTGCAACAAAATCAACACCGGTTTCTTCAATCATTTTTCTGATTGCGTGATCTTCAGGCAGTGCTTCAACTTTTTCTTTAACAAGTTTTTTAGCTTCTTCAAGTTTTTCTTGTCTGTAAGCTCTGTCAAAGTTGTGATATGCGTCAAAAATCATATCGTGAGCAGTTTCTTCAATAATGTTTTTCAATTCTGTTGTGTCGTAAGGGTTAACAAATTCTTCTCTTACAACACCACAGGCTTTTGCAAATTCAACCTGAGCATCACATTGTTTTCTGATTTCACCCTGAGCGAATTCTACAGCAGCCATAATATCGTCTTCTGTAACGAAATTACATCCTGCTTCAACCATAATTACGCTGTCGTGAGTACCAGCTACAACAATGTCTAAGTCTGATTTATCAGCTTGTTGGTGAGTAGGGTTAGCAATAAGGTTTCCGCATTCGTCGCGGGAAACTCTTACAGCACCGATAGGACCTTCAAATGGTGCGCCAGAAAGCATTAATGCACAAGATGCACCTAACATCGCAAGTGTATCAGGCTGGTTTTGCTGATCATAGCTGAACAATTGGGCTACGATTTGAATATCATTTCTATAACCTTTAGGGAATAAAGGTCTGATTGGTCTGTCGATTAATCTTGAGATTAAAATAGCTTTATCGCTAGCTTTACCTTCTGAGCGGTTGTATCCGCCTGGAATACGACCGATAGAGGACATTCTTTCTTCATAGTCGATAAGCAAAGGGAAAAAGTCAATACCGACTCTTGGTTCTTTGCTGACAACTGCGTGAACAAATAACATTGTATCACCGCATCTTACGGTAACGGAGCCGTTAGTTGACTGGGCATATTTGCCTGTTTCAATCGTAACCGTTTTACCGCCGATTTCAATTTCAAATTTTTTTGTTTCCGGTATCATAATTACCTTTCATCTTTCTCGCACTTCCTGTGCGTTTTTAAGTTATACACTTCTAAAGTACTCTTTTATTATACCGCAAACATAAAATTTGCACATAGAATTTGATACTTATTCTAAAAATCAAAGTTTTGTCCTTTTGAATAATTTTCGTAATAAAGTTTATTTACTCCGGTAAGAATATTTTGAAAGCTTTTCCCCCCTAAGTAGTCAGCCGTTCCGTACTGTAGCTTTCGCTTATGTACCCAAAACCAGTATACATCTCTGCCAAATTGATTTGGACCTTTTGTTCCATTTACATCAAATGAGAGGTTTGCACAAGTGTCTGAGATATATGTATGTGTTTTGTTTGTGCCATCAGGGTTTTTTATGGGTTTTCCATAGGCATCTACCACAGTTGAAGTATACTCTTTGGGTTCGCAGCCGCTTCTGTTTGTTCCAACTCTAAGAATAGCTCCGTTTGAAAATATAATTTTAGCACTTGAGGTGTCATTATCTACTCCACCAACTCCGTTGCTATCTACACGTTTGGTTGCATATTTAATGTCATAATAATAAGACTTACATCCTTTTTGCGATACGTTTTGACACAATTTTGCTCCATTAAAGTATTTTAATAAATTTTTAGCTACAGTGTATGAATTATCCTTTTCATTAAATAACAAAGAGTTGTCACCGATTACGCCATAATCTTGTTGAGATAATAGAATTGCATTGTTTATATCTGCATATACCTTTTTGGTTTGTGTTATCAATTCGTTATCTTGTCTGTTTTGATTAATAGTCGGCAGAGTAATAGCTGCGACAACTCCTATTATCCCTAGTGGTATAAGCACTTCTGCCAGTGTAAATGCTGCCTTTCTCATATATCCTCCTTTCCCATATTCGGGTAATTATATTATTAGTATAATTTAAAATCCCATATATGGGTCAATTTTGTTAAGATAATAAGGCAAATTGTTACATGAAAGAACGAGAAAAACTGTACTGCCAATATGTTGGGAATGCAATACGCGTTATAAGAGAAGAAAAATCCGGTAAGAGCGGATTGATGTTTTCTTATGAAAATGACATACCAAAGTCTACTATGTCAAGAATTGAGCGTGGGGAAAATGAGGCTCAGCTGGTTACGCTCAAAAAAATTGCCGAGGGGTTCGGGTGGTCTATGGCAGAACTGTTTTCTCATATAGAGGAAAAAATGCCGCGGGATTTTAAAATTTTTGACGATGAACATTATTGATTATGGTATAATTCTTTTATGCTAGAGAAGGATTTTTTAAAAAGAGTTGGTGCAGTTATAAGAAGTCTGCGAATTGCAAGCGGTAACCGAAGTCTTAATGAATTCGCGTTAAAAAACAATATTCCTTCATCAACTCTTTCTCGTATTGAAATTGGAGAAAATGAAGCTCAGCTCCATACTTTGCAAAAAATTGCGGATGGGCTGGGCTTGACTCTTTCTGAACTCTTTTCGTTAATAGAGTGTGATATTTCACAGTAGTTTCTTAGATGTAGTGCCGCTGGTGCAGTTATTACTTTTCGTATAATTTTTTAAGAGCTTTGCGGTCGTCTATTGAAATTTTTATAATATATTTTGAGTATTTTATAATTA
>USHE01000035.1 GCA_900554385.1 uncultured bacterium
ACCGGAGTTGTAAATCTCCAGCACTATGCAGCCAGACCAGCCCGGATCGATACGGTGCGCGGTGACGTGCACCATCAGCCCCAGACGCGCCAGTGAAGAACGCCCGTCCAGCCAGCCCACCAGATCGGCTGGCAGCGTCACCGACTCCAGCGTCACCGCCAGCGCCAGCTCTCCTGGGTGAAGATAAAACGCCTCGCCCTCGTCGAGCACGATTTCATCGCTCATCACGCGGTCAAGCGCGGCGCTCACTTCATCTTTGGGACCGCTCAGATCGATAAACGCTGCCGTGTGACCACGGAAGGTACGAAATTTATTGCCCAGGCGCACATCCACCGTCGCGCCGTTAATACGCTCCACTGGCGGACGTGGGTTGATCGACAAACGGCCTTCATCAAGCCAGGCTTCAATATCTCGGTCACACAGACGCATGGCATTTTCTCCTTTCGCGCATCACTCCCTTAACGCCAATTACGTCAAGGGCATACCAGGTTATCACTGAACGGTACACAATTTATCAAGCTTATTCAAAGAACTGACTTATTTTCGCTTTCAATATATCGATCGCGATGCGGTTTTTCCCGCCGCGCGGCACGATAATGTCCGCATATTGTTTAGAAGGCTCAATGAATTGCAGGAACATCGGGCGCACGGTTTTTTGATATTGCGCCATCACTGAATCCATTGAACGCCCACGCTCGTTAACGTCACGCTTGATGCGGCGCATCAGGCAGATATCCAGCGGGGTATCAACGAAAATTGAGAAGTTAAGTTCGTCACGCAAACGCGCATCCGTCAGCAGCAAAATGCCTTCGAGAATGATGACTTTCTTCGGCTCAACTGTCACCGTTTCTTTCATACGCGTATGTTCAACATAGCTGTAAACCGGCAGGTCAATGGCCGAACCGCGTTTCAATGCTTGTAAATGCTCAAGCAGCAGGCTGTGATCCATCGCGCTGGGATGGTCGTAGTTGGTCTTAACGCGTTCTTCCATCGACAGATGGCTTTGATCTTTGTAATAGCAGTCTTCGGGAATTACGCCGATGTGTTCATCACCGACTTGCTCACGTAATTCACGATAAAGGGTACTGGCAATAAGACTCTTGCCGGAAGCCGATGCGCCAGCGATACCGATAATGACGCACTGATGAGACTGATCAGTCATATATTTAGCGACCTGATTAACCTGGATGTTAGGAAGGGGGCGACGAAGCGCCAAACGCGGCAATTATAGGGATTTCATCCGCCTGATACCAGTCGAATAGCGTTGCCGCGCGCTCAGAGTTAATTGTTGACAAAGAATTCCCGGGGGCAAATTACGTTGATCAGTTTTATGTAAGGTAAAAAATGTTATACGCAGTTGCGCAAATTATCCGCCTTTACGTCACTTTATGAGCAATTCGCATATAAAATGTAAAACTTTTGCACTACGATACTATCCATGCTAATATTTTTTTAGAATGGAGAATAACGTATGAATTTCGCACATATTTTTAGTGACCCGCCAATTCTGATTGTAATTTTTACATTTATATCAGCTATGATATATTGTACAATCAGGTATAATGTGGTAAAAAAGAACCTTAACATTCTGTATCAATTTATCAGCAATTTTAAAAAGAGCGACTTAAATTACAGATTTAAAGAAATTGATGAGTGGATGTCACTAAATCCGTACGTATCAGGAGTTTGGATGGAATTTAAAAACACTCTGGTGTTTTCGGAATCCGTTGCACTTAAAGGCGCAAACAACAACTTAACTTACAAGGAAGTTTCTTCTACCGTACAAAATATCCAAACAACAGTTGACCCTCTATACTTCTTCAACGATGAAAGCCTTGTAACCTCAAAATTTAACAATAAATTGATGGTCGCATTCCCGACAATCCTGACAGGTTTAGGACCGTTATTTACCTTCTTGAACATCGCAATCGCATTTGGTAAAATCGACTTTTCAAGCCAAGAAGCAACTATCGCGTCCGTAGCAAACCTTATGAGTTCCATGCAGATTGCGGCGTTAGTATCAGTATTTGCGTTATGTTCATCACTTATATTCATTGTATTTGAAAAATTTGCATACCAAATATTATGCGCAATTCCACTTTCAAGAGTTACAGGAGTTGTCAGCAAATTATTCGATAATATTTCATCGGAAAAATTCCTGCTTGAATTGTTAAAAGAAACAAAAATTCAAAATAACGCATTACAGCATCTAATCGCAGGAATGCCAAATGATTTTAAAGTAGCTCTAAATTCAGGAATAGCAGGAAACCTTGTACCATACCTTGAAAACCTTATTTTTGGTATGAACCTTATGAACAAACAGATGAAAGAAATGGCAAAAGCCAATAAGTCCGATGCTGTAGATGACTTATTCTAACGGAGGAAAATTTGGGAATTTCGGCAGGAAAAAGCAAACACCACGAAGAAGGCGATAATAACGTATTCTGGACAACGATGTCCGACCTTATGCTAGGTCTGGCAATTATCTTCATGACACTGTTTGTACTTGCCATGACAGGTTTCACGCAGGAAACCGTTGAACTTCAGCAAAATCAGATTAAAGCCTCTGAGCAGATGGCAGAAAAATTAAAAGAAGCTGATATTGATGCCGAAGTAGATAAACTTACGGGTAATGTAAAAATATCTGACTTACAGCTATTTGAAGTTGGAAGCTATACCCTGTCTGCAAAAGGTAAACAATACTTGGATAAGTTTGTGCCTATATATATAGAAACAATTTTTTCAAATCCGGCATTGTATGAAAATGTTGTTAACGTGGTTGTACAAGGGCATACAGATTCTCAAATGTTCAAAGGTCTTAAAAGTCCGACAGAACAGTTTGCAAAGAACATGGAACTTAGCCTTCTACGAGCGAATGCGGTTGAGCAATACATGTTTAAAACAGCTTATGACAAAAAATATGATGAGACTTTAAGAAAAATGATAACTGTAGAAGGAAAAAGCTTCTCAGAACCCGTATTAACGGCTGACGGAAAAGAAGATTTGGCAAAAAGCCGTCGTGTAGAACTAAAATTAAGAGTAAAGGCAAAGAACATATCAAGAATGTTCGGGTTAAATTTTGGCAATAATTAACGAAAATTTTATTTTAGAAACAATTAATATGATTAAACTATACAATCTGGATATCAGGACTGTAACGCTTGCGTTAAGCTTGAGAGATTGTATGGATAGCGATGTAAATGTGGTTTGCGACAACATTTATAAAAAGATTAAACATTATGCAAAAAATCTTGTAGAATATGCAAACGAGCTTGAAAACGATTACTCAATTCCTATTATCAACAAAAGAATAGCTGTAACTCCGATTTCACTTATCGGGGAATCTTGCAAAAATCCTGATTATGTAAAAATTGCAAAAACGTTAGACAAAGCGGCAGAAGAAGTAGGCGTAAACTTTATCGGAGGTTTCTCCGCACTCGTAGAAAAAGGATGCACCAAAGGCGATAAACTTTTAATCGAAAGTATTCCGGAAGCACTGGCGCAAACCGAACGTCTGTGTTCGTCAATAAACCTTGCCTCGTCAAAAGCGGGGATAAATATGCACGCTGTTTTGAAGATGGCAGACACCATAAAAAAAGCCGCAGAACTCACAAAAGATCGTGACGGAATAGGTGCGGCAAAACTTGTGTGTTTCTGTAACTCTGCAAGCGACAACCCATTTATGGCAGGAGCATTCTGCGGAGTGGGCGAGCCTGAATGTGCATTGAACGTGGGGGTTTCCGGTCCCGGTGTCGTCAGAGCTGCAATAGAAGCGTTGCCGAAAGATGCCGATTTATCGGAAGTCGCAAACAAAATCAAAGAAATCGCATACAAAATAACCTCCACAGGAGAACTTGTAGGAAGAAAATTAGCTAAAAAATTAGATATTCCATTTGGTATAATTGACCTTTCACTTGCTCCGACCCCTGCTGAAGGTGACAGCGTTGCGGGAATATTTCAGGCAATGGGACTGGAACATGCCGGCGCACACGGTACAACAGCCGCACTTGCAATGCTTAATGACGCAGTAAAAAAAGGCGGAATAATGGCAAGTTCACACGTGGGAGGGCTTTCAGGTGCGTTTATCCCTGTATCCGAAGACGCCGGAATGATTGAAGCCACCACAAAAGGATATCTGACTTTTGATAAATTGGAAGCTATGACCTGTGTATGCTCCGTAGGTCTTGATATGATAGCAATCCCTGGCGATACTCCGGCAAGCACAATTGCAGGAATGATTGCAGATGAAATGGCAATCGGCATGATTAACAAAAAGACAACAGCCGTACGTGTTATACCTGCTTACGGAAAATCTGTAGGCGATAAAGTTTGCTACGGAGGACTTCTCGGAGAAGATCACGTCATGCCTGTGAATACACTTTCTACCTCAGGAATTGTCAACCGCGGCGGCAGAATTCCTGCTCCTATACACAGCCTAAATAATTAATTTACGGAATTATTTTTAATTTTATGTTATAATAAATTCAGGGTAAGCCCGAGCCTCCGCCTGCAACAACCTAAATGACAGTAAACAGGGCAGATAGGAGGTAAGATGAACAGGGAACTAATTAAAAAAGTCCTAGTTGCCCTAGGACTTTTATTAAGATTAATTGCCTCATTAATCTAAAGGGTGACAGATTGGTTCAATTTTCGAGGGATTGAACCAATTCCCTTATATTTACATTATAACGTGTTTTCAAAATTTTTCAAGTGTTTGTGCTAAACTATAGATATGTTTACAGGGATTGTAGAAGAAATTGGAATAATAAAAGGGTTTACGAAAAAAACTCACGGGGCTGATATCATTGTAGGATGTCAAAAGGTTCTGAAAGATACTGTAATAGGTGACAGTATTGCAATTAATGGTTGCTGTCAAACCGTTGTGGCACTTGACGATTACACGTTTACAGCTAACGTAAGCGACGAAACTTTAAAAATTTCAACAATGGAAAATCTGCAAATCGGCGATAAAGTTAATCTTGAACGTGCGCTATCCCCGACAAGCAGAATGGGCGGGCATATTGTCCAGGGACACATTGATTGCAAAGGGAAATTTTTACTTCTTGAAAAACTATCAGATTTCTATAATCTAACCTTTGAAATTCCGCACACAGAAAGCAAATACGTGGTTTATAAAGGTTCTATCACAGTCAACGGCACCAGCCTTACTGTTGCGGATATCAACGACAACATATTTAAAGTCGCAGTAATCCCGCATACGTTTCAAAATACGACTCTCCATACCCTCAAGAACGGAGATATTGTAAATATCGAAACAGATATTTTAGGTAAATACATTGAAAAATTTCTGTCAGTGAATGATAATAAAAGCAAACTTAACGAAGATTTTTTAAAGGAGAACGGATTTTTATAATGGACGATTTCAGATTTGACTCAATAGAAGAAGCATTGAAAGACTTTGCGATGGGAAAACCGTTAATTGTCGCAGACGACGAAGACCGTGAAAATGAAGGGGATTTAATCTGTTCAGGACAAATGGTCACCCCTGAAATAATAAAATTTATGGCAGAAGAAGCCAAAGGACTTGTATGCCTTGCAATATCAAAAGAAATTGCCCAAAAACTGGATTTGCCGCAGATGGTTGAACAAAATACCGAAGGAATGAAAACTGCATTTACCGTAAGTATTGACGCAGCAGAAAAATACGGCGTAACAACAGGGATTTCCGCATTTGACCGTGCAAAAACAATAGAAGTTGCCCTCGCTCCCGATGCTGTTCCATCAGACTTACGCCGTCCGGGACACCTTTTTCCTTGTGTGGCAAGAGAAGGCGGAGTATTAACAAGAACAGGACATACCGAAGCCGTTGTTGATTTGGCAAAACTATGCGGACATATTCCGGCAGGACCAATGTGTGAAATTATGGACGAAGACGGACACATGATGCGCCGTGATAATTTAAGAAAATTCGCAGACAAGCACGGGATTAAATTTATCTCGGTAGCTGAACTTATTGCATACAGATTAAAATCCGAAAAATTTGTAACCAGAGAAGCCGAAGCTGATTTACCGACAAAATACGGACACTTTAAGATTTACGGTTACCGCAACAACCTTACGGGACAAGAACATGTTGCTCTCGTAAAAGACGACGGCAGCGACAAAATCCCGCTGATTAGAGTTCATAGCGAATGCCTAACTGGCGACATCTTTCACAGTCTGAAATGTGATTGTAATTCTCAGCTTCACGGAGCTTTGAGAATGATTGAAGAATACGGAAAAGGCGCATTAGTATACTTGAAAGGTCATGAAGGGCGTGGTATCGGGATTATAAATAAAATTAAAGCGTATAATCTGCAAGAAAAAGGACAAGATACCGTGGAAGCCAACATCTCACTAGGTTTTAAGCCTGACCTTCGTGACTACGGAGTGGGCGCACAAATTATTCTTGATTTAGGTTTTAATAACTTTAACTTAATCACCAATAACCCGAAAAAAATCGTCGGACTAAAGGGTTACGGGCTAACAATCCACGATATCGTAAAACTTCAATCGGAAATAACATGCTATAATAAACGATATATGGAAACTAAAAAAGAAAAAATGCATCACATGTTATAATATTAGCAGTATTAATTTAAGGAATTAAGAAAATGAGTACGAATTTTCAGGCAAAATTAATAACAGAAGACGAGTATAAAGGCTTTGAAAGCTTATATAATGACTTTCGTGACCGTGCGGTGGAAGAATATAAGTTTGAGCTTGAACCGTTAGATTATAAAGGCTTTATAGATGCAGTAAGAAAAGATTTAATAAAATGTATCGTGCTTTTGGAAAACAGTATACCTACAGCTTTCTTGATTTACACAACATCTATTTCAGAAGCCGTTGAGTTAAATATTATACACTGCTATAACATGGAAAATATTGAAGAAAGAAGCCGCTATCTGGTAAAAGAATTTCTAAATGAAACAGAATACGAGCGTGAAGATAAAGTGGTGTGTTATCCGATGTTAGGAGCGCAAAAAAATCTTATACATGAAATCGCGAAATTCGGCTTTAAATTTATTGGCATTGTTGTTTTAAGATTTATGATGTTTGGCACAAATTCTAAAGAAATCTTTAAAATGTACAAACCGGAACCGCTTCCTCACGAATATTGCCTAACAGAATGGGATAACCGCTATTTTGAAGATGCGGTAAGCGTTGTGAACGAAGCCTTTGAAAACAGTGCCGACGCATTATTTGACCCGCGATTTAAAACCGCAGAAGGAACACGGGATATTATTCACAAAATAGTTGAAGATGTCTACGCTGAATTTCTGCCGAAGGCGACAACAATATTACTTTATAACGGCAAACCTGTCGGATTTTGCTTTATGAACCTTACCGGCGGACAAATAGCAAACATACCTATTTTCGGATTAAGAAAAGAACATCAGGGCAAAGGTTTTTCAATAATAATGCTTGCTCATTCACTTGAAAAGCTAATCGACATGTCAGAAACCGGCACCCGACATATTACAGAAGTAAATACGACAACAGAAACGAACAATTTTCAGGCACTAAAATTGTACCGTCATCTTGGATTTAAAGAAGATTACAATTATCCGCAGTCATATTTAGCTTAAAACTGGACATTATCTCAAAAATCATTTAATATAAGCATGTGGATAACTATAATCTTGGTAATATGATTTCGAGATTTATGAACTACCGTCCGCCGAAAGTGCAGAACGGTTCAGTTGGCAATGCAAACATCAATCAGCCGGCGCAAACACCTGCTCCACAGCAGCCGACCCATGCTCCAAACACACCGTCAACACCTTCTACTAGCCCGCAAATGGGACAGATGGGAGGTTCTGACGCTGCTGCTTATATAAAAGATTTGATGAAATTACCCCGAAATCTAAATGAATTTATCTACATGCTTCAAAAAAATCTGAACCAGATGCAGTTTAACAGAATGTTTGAAATGGCAAACCGCCAAAACCTTTCACAAACACAAGCCCAAATCCTTGCCCAGTTACAGGGGCTTTCCACAAGCGAACTCCAAACAATCCTTAAATCCCAGCTAACAAATCAGCTTTCGTCATCATAAAAGACACTGCAAATAAATGCAAACGGAATGATTAACCTTGCAGATATAGCAAACCTTATTCAGGCAAACGGAAAAGATGCAGTAACCAAGCTTATTCTGAGTATGGCAAACGCCGCAAAACAAGGAATAACGGATTTATCCGGAATGAAAGATACCGCAAGATTAATAAATGCAAGTATCGCCCTTGCCTCCCCTGAAAACCCGCAGCAAACATTAAAAACCCTGCTTTTATTATATCTGCCGTGGCTTCCTCTTGCAGAAGGAACAGGTTTTGATATAGAAATCGAAACCGGTCAAAGCGGAGACGAAAGCGACAGCATATTAATTGTTACAATTTCTACTATAAATTTCGGGCGTGTGGTCGCAACATTAATTCTGGAAACATCAAATTCTGTTCACGTAAATATCGAATGTCAGGAAAAATTTCCAAAAGAAGAACTCCTCGCCAGAATAGAAGGTGATGAAAAACATTATTCAATGCAATCAGTTGTTTCATTTGAAACAAAAACAACGCCCTTAGAAAGAGCCGAAGGGGAGCAAACCAAGGCAAAAATTAATATGTCACAGACAAATGAAATCAACCCATACTTGCTTCTAATGGCACACACATTAATACGGCACACCATTGTAATTGACAACAACGCATCAGGTGGTGTAGTATCTCATGTGGACGAACATTGATAACACTTATTAAATGCAGGTTTGGAATTAATTATAGGGAGAGAAAATTACAGTTAATCTCTGACCAGCACAGAACTATGGAATAGACCCTGAAACAAGTTCAGGGTGACTAGGAGGGGGTGAGTTTGTCATTCCGAACTCGGTTCGGAATCTATTTATCGGTTTCGAACTAAACGGTAACACAAGACTCTCAATTAGTTCACACATTTCGGGCTAAGTGATTTGATGCATATCGTTCCAAGGTAGTGATGTGGCTCAGCCACAGGAGGACATAATGAAATTTTTACACACAATGATAAGAGTTAAAGACATAGATGCATCTTTAAAATTTTACACAGAACTTTTGAATATGACACTCGATAAGAAAAAAAGGCTTGACGATTGCGAACTTTATTTTCTAAATGATGAAGAAGGAACTTGCCAGATTGAATTAACTTACAACGACGAAACACCGGAAAATGGTTACGAAAATGGCACTGCATTCGGGCATTTTGCATTTTCAGTAAAATCTTTGGACGAATTCACTGAAAAACTTCACTCACTCGGCTATGAATACCTTTATGAACCGTTTGACTTGAACGGAAAAGGTACAAAAATTGCGTTCATAAAAGACCCTGATGGAAATGAAATTGAACTAATTGAAAAAGTTGTATGGTAATTAAAAAACCCCTGCTAACAGGGGTTTTTTAATATCAATTATTTATACATCTGATAATCTTATAAATATAAGCTGCGTTATCATTATCAATATTTTCGATTTCTATGTTGATTTGCTTTTTAAAATCAATATTTTCATCAAGATGATTATATGAAACAAGTTCTTCAAAAGTAATATTAAACATCCCAAGTAACCCTAAAATAGTTTCGAAAGATGGATAATGCTTACCGGTTTCAAGTTTACTAAGCTGACGCGGCTCAATTTTTAGTTTCTCGGCAAGATATTCTTGAGTAAAACCCTTTTGCCTTCTCAATTCCTTTATACGTTTACCTAAAAGCTCCTTTTTGTCCACAACCTCTCCTTTTGTATAATAATAATTTGCATTATGAAGATTTATAAGGAACTTTAAAACTATTTTTAATATATAATACGAACTATACATTGACAAAATTCAACAAAAACATTATAATATTAATAGTTATTAGTTATAAAGGTTGATTTTTTTATGAAAAATGCATTCACTCTTGCAGAAGTTTTAATTACTCTTGGCATTATAGGGATAGTTGCGGCAATGACTTTACCCGTACTTATTCAAAAAAACAATAACCGTATCGTAGAAACACGATTGATGAAATTTTATTCTTCAATAAATCAGGCTGTTAAAATGGCAGAAGCAGACTACGGCGATAAGATATACTGGTGGGATGACTTGACCGGCTGCGATTTTGACATAGAAGGCAATCCTATTGAAGGTTCATCACAATCCGAAAAATGGTTCAAAAAGTACATTGCCGCATATATGAAAATTTTAAAAATTGAAACGGTAAAATATGACGGTTCATTTCGTGTCTACTTTCCTGACGGAAGTGCATTACAAAGTCTTGCACACACAACAAGGGATTGGATTTTTTACACGGGCAATCCAAATAAGTGCGATAAAGCCCAGTACTATGGAATATGTAGTTTTCATTTTAATTTCAAACCAACCGACACGCAAAATGCAACCATGTGGAAATATCATATAAACAAAGGATTTGAACCATGGAAATATAATTGGGATGGCGATATTGAAAACTTAAAAAAAGCATGCTATAAAGACATTACATTAGGGGCTGATATTAGCGTGCCAGGGAAGGCATATTGTACCGCAGTTATACAATATTATAACTGGAAAATCCCTGACGATTATCCATATAAAGTCAGCTACTAAGCTATTTGGCTCAATCTTTCGTTAATTTCATTAATCAGATTTGTATCGTCAGTCTTTTGTGCAAACTTTTGAGCTTTTTTCAACAGACCGCGAGCCTTATCCATACTATTGTAATCAATCATAATATCAGCTGCACTCACTTAATTTTGAGCAACTTTTAAAGGTGATTCGGCTTCGGTATAGTTTTTAACAGCATTTGAATAAGATTTCAAAGCCTCCTGCGGTTCGCCGAATTTTTCATAAGCACGACCCGTACTTGACGCTACAAAACCTTTCACTTTTGCATTATCAGTTTCTGCAGCCAAATCATTTGCCACGCCGAAAAATTCAAATGCATTTTGCTCATACATATCAGAGAAAATATTCCCTATTCTTGTCAAAGAAGTTGACTGGGCAGCAAGATTATCACTTTCCCCGCCGTAAGAAACTGATACAAAGTAATGATCCAGAGCTGGTTCAATTTTATTCGCATCATCATAAATCTGAGCCATTGAATAATGAGCTTTTGTTTTTACGTTGTTATCAGATGTCGTTTTTATTGATAAGTCATAACTTTTCTAAGCTTGAGGAAGATGGTCGTGGTCATCATAAATCTGACCTATTTCGTAGTAAATTTTTGATTTAGTTTCGATATCTCCAACTTCGTCTGCTCGCTGTAATGCTTTTTGAAAAGTTTCTATCGCTTTTTTAGGTTCATTTGCATAAGCAAGTTTTTTAGATTGTATAAACAAAGATTTTAACTCTTTGTCCTGCGGAATTTTTACGGTAGTTTGCGGAACTTCTTGAGGAACTTCTGCCACTTCTTCTGCTGTTTCCGGAACAACAGTTTCTTCAGAAGCAACGGTTTCTTTTGTTTGATTTGCCTTGTCAGTAGAACCTTGCGGGAATTTAACAAGAAATTGCGGATTTACGTCTTCTTCATTATATTTGAAATCAATCTGCTGTAAGAAAAGTGCGTCAACCCAATTTTCTACAACTTTTGAATCTTTATTAAGAGTTGTAGAAATAAAACCATCAAGAATAGATGAAGCATTTTTCAAGTTAGATTTAATAAGCTTTACGTTTGGATTGTCTTTTCTAACCTGCGAATCAATAAGCGAAAGATATCCGTTAACTTCTTCCATTAAATCATCAGGTGTAGCTATAGCAGAGGCAGTATTTTTAAAATCCTTAAGAATTTGTGCAATATTAATACTTGAACTGCGTGTTTGCGGAATTTGTGCAGACTGGACGTTTTGGCTGCGAACTGAAGTCTGCGGCATACGTTCATCAGCCTGCTGTGGTGCAGACTGTGTTTTTGCATACATTTGCTGCCACTGTTCAGGTCTAATTTCCTGATATTTAGGGGCTTCGTGTTCAACATAGCTTAAACCGCGGCTTCTGGAATCTCCTTTTGCCTGTTCTTCACGTTCGGTTTGGGCAGCAGACTTCGAGGCGTCTTCATCCTGTTTTTTCTTAACAAGACTTCTTCCGTCTTTTATATAAGGTCGTTGGTTAATATTGGTTAAATTCAACCCCATTTGTTGTCTGACTACCTCTTTATCCGCTAATTCTACTTACTTTACTACTATAGACCAAATTATGCATTCCGTACTCATACTTTCGTATGAAATCTACATGATTTATTTAAGTATTTTCGTGGAAAAGTCAATTAATCAAAAATAAGCATGGTACAATTTTTACAATCAAATTTCAAAGAATATTTTTTACCTTTTTCGTCAACAAGAAATAATTTTCTAGGACTTTTACACATATTAAATGCAAATTTCAAACAGTGTTTTGTCTGCATAAGACACTTATTTTTAGGTGAAACACCGCTTTCCAATGACATTTCGCAGACAGAACAGCCGCAATTTTCATAAAATTCTTTTGCTGTTTTATTATGAATATTCGAAAGGTAATCCAATTCTTTTTTAGGAAATTCAACATAAGATAATTGCTTTTGAAATTCTCGCGGATAAATTTTTAACCGTTCATGCATAAGTTTCGTTAAAATTTCACGACGCAATTCGTTAATCGAAGACACAGGCATAAAAGTAACATCAGCATTAATTAAAACAGATTTTACAAAAAAATCACTTTCACCTGTCTTTTTTAGCTGAGTAATAAAAGTTTCGCGCATTTTTTCGGGATTTTTTGCTGGTTCACTCACGGGAACATCCGCAACAACTTGATTTCCATCCTCATCTTTTACATAAAGACGATTGTCTTTAAATTCAAAATCAACAGCAATTTGTCGTTTTACCCTGCCATTTTTAAGACTGCGTTCAAACTCCGTATCCTGATTACGGAAAACAAAAGTCCCGACTTTTATTTCAGGCATTTTATTAGGAAAAATTTTTGTTCCATCAACACGATTTACAAGACAACCCTGCATATCGCCGTTTACAAACCAGCAAAGCCCGTCTTGAGGGGACACTTCCGCATCTAATACAAAATAATCTTTCCCGACTTTTGAAACTTTACCAAGTTTTTCCCCTTGAGATTTAGGGGAATCGAAATTAAAGCATTTTTTCCTGCCGTCAAGAAAATAATCCGTATACCCTCGATTAAACGTTTTATAAACATTCGGCTCAAAATTATCTTCCACACGACC
>USHE01000036.1 GCA_900554385.1 uncultured bacterium
CATCAACTCCAGCATCTATTGCAGCTTTTGCACCCATAACAGAACATCCTACTGCCATTCCGAGGTCATTGTGGAAGTGAAGTTCAATAGACATGCCGGTTTCTCGTGCAATTTTGTAAATTCTGTCGTAAGTTGTTTTTGGATCTTCAAAACCCAGTGTGTCGCAGTATCTAAAACGTTGTGCGCCTGCCTTTTTGGATTCTTTAGCATATTTAATCAAATAATCAATGTCGCTTCTTGAGGCATCTTCGGCATTAACACCTATAATTTCAGCACCTTTTGATACAGCACATTTTACGGCATCAACAGTCATTCCGATTAAATCCTGAGGAGTCTTTTTACCCTGATATTTGCCGTTAATCATCTGTTCTGATGTTGATTGTGAAAGGTTTACGTTTTTAAGTTTCGGAACATTGTTAAACGAAAGTTCAACATCGCTTGCAATGGCTCTCATCCAGCCGGAAAGTTTTGTTGTAGTTATAACGTTTCTGTCAACCAGTTCAAGGTTGCCGTTAAGATAATTTATTTCGTGTTTTGTTGTTGGAAAACCAAATTCCGATTGGGTTATACCCATCTCGTCGAGCATCAGGTTTATAATTGTTTTTTGTAATTTTGCAAGACCAAGTCTTGATGTTTGTACTCCGTCCCTGTTTGTTACGTCTACGAAATAAATCTTGTTTTCTTTCATTTTTGCTCCTTATGTCGATTTCCGGTCTGCTCCGGTTTGTTATGCAAAGTATTATTAAACAACTTGCTTTTTTGTTTAAAGTTATTTACAATGTTTAGTATGAGTATTTTTGAGGAAAATGTCAAGAATTTAAGATTAAATTATGAATAATACGAAACAGTTAGAAAAGAAGATTAATAAAGAGTATAAAACCGGCAACGTTAAATGTGCTATTGAGCTTTGCCAGATAGGTTTGCAGGAAGATCCTACAAATGCTGATTTACATGTTCGTTTAGGCGATTTGTATTTGGCATGGCATTTGGATATTTATAATTCCTGTCAGTATATAGACGAGGCAATTACTGAATACCAGAGAGCCTTGGAGTCTTATATTGATAGTGCCGAATTATATTTTAAATTAGGTCAGGCTCATTTCTATAAGGGAGAGCTTGATAAAGCAATCAACTATTTGGATATGGCAATTTCTAAAAAGCCAAAACTCGCCAAGGCTTATTACCTGCTTGCTGAAACCTATACTAAGAAGTCAAGGTTTGTTGAAGCTTCAATGAATGCAAGAAAAGCTGTTAAATTTAAACCGCTTGCTAATTCTTGCGCGCACTTTTTGCTTTCTAATCTTTATAATGTATCTTCTGTTAAATCTTTTAAAATGAAAATAAAGGCTCATTTTGAGTATTTGTTATCACTTTTAACTTTGCCTTTTGATTTACAGGCATTGAAAAATGTTGCAAGATTTATTTCGTATTTAAAATTTTTCCCGATGCTTGTAAAGAGTATGTATCTTGTCCAAACCAAGAAATTTGATAAAGCAATAGAAACCTATGCTTCAGCTATAGATAAAGCTCCTGGTTTTGTGCCGCTGTATTCCTTGCTTGGAGATGTTTATTGTGCTGTTGGACGATATGATGATGCTATTACTGAATATAAGATGGCAATTTGGCTTGACTGTTTAAATATTGAGGCTTACCGTCATTTGTGTCAGGCTTATGAAGAAATAGGCGACTATGATAGTGCTGTGGAAATTTATCAGAAATTAATACAGATTATGCCTAATATGCCTGATGTTCATTCAAACTTGGCAAATATTTTGTTTGTTAAAGGTGATATAGATGGAGCTATTTCGCATTTCCAGACTGCGGTTACCTTAAACCCTAAAAAACAGTGGACAAGTGTTATTAACCAGACTCTCGGATTTGTATATCAGGAATCTAAAAAAGATTTAGATGCAGCGATTACTTCCTATCAGAGTGCTTATCTGCAGACTCCGGAAGATATTGATATATATATAAATCTCGGTAGTGCATTCTATGATAAGGAAGATTTTAGCAACGCATTGCAAGTTTACAGAAACGCTCTTGATTTAGAACCTAATAACCCTAAAATTCATTGTAATCTGGGTTTTTTGTACTGGGGTAACGGGGATTTGGATGAAGCTATAAAGGAATATGAGCTTGCTATTGAATTTGACAGCAATTATGACATTGCTTATAACAATCTCGGGGTGATTTATCTTGATGATTTGGGCAGAGTGCAAAAATCAATTGAGCTTTTCAAAAAGTCTATTGAGTGTAATCCAAATTACGCTCTTGCTCATTTTAATCTTGCCAGAGCAATTACAATTACAGGTGACAAAATTGAGGCTGCTAAATTATACCAAATTTCGCAGGATATAAATAAGATTACAAATGAGATTGATCCGCAGGAAATTGTAGAAAAAATTAACGGACTATTCAGCTAAGGCTTTTTTATCCATTTTTTCGTGTTTCCTAGCCACAAGATAATCTTTAAGTTTTACTCCGGCTGATATGCCAATAGCACCAACAGCTGCTGATGTTAGATAGCATAAACCGCCATACATGTTAGTCTTTTTGACAACTTTTACCAAATTCTT
Source organism: uncultured bacterium (assembly GCA_900554385.1). Classification (GTDB taxonomy): domain Bacteria; phylum Cyanobacteriota; class Vampirovibrionia; order Gastranaerophilales; family Gastranaerophilaceae; genus Scatousia. Next base: position 2,577 of record USHE01000036.1, read on the forward strand.
CGGCATAACTTTTGCTGCAAGCTTATTCCCTTTGACGGTAGCTATAAATTCTTCCAAAAGAATAGGTGTTGATACTGCAAATGCAAGTTTGCCGGCATTATTATGCATAAAGTTTTTGAATTTATCTTTTTTGCTAAGTTCTCCATCCTCAGGCGGTTGTTTTGAGCTTGTGCAAATGCCTATAGTCCCGATGGCAAGAGTTGAATAAGTAAGTATAGGGCGAAGGTATTGCAGTGCTTTTAGAGTTGGATTAAAATTTTTGTTCATCGCATGACCCATTTCATGAAAAATGGCTCCTTGCAATTTTTTGTATGGTATAAGAATAGTGTTTAGTATCGGATTATAGCCGGCATTTCTTCCGAAGCTTGCTCCGGTTTCTGCATTTATTAGCGAGAATACCTTCTGCAGGTAGTTTACATTATCCTCAACCTTATATGCTCTGATTTTAAGACCGGTTTGTTTTAAATTCGTTTCATCTAAAGCTTTTTGTAAATATTTGTTGATTTCAGAATTATTGGCATGTTTTATTATTCTGTCCTGACAGGCAACTCCAACAGGAATACCAATTGCAGTTTCAACAATTTGCGGAACTGGCAAACATATTGCATTTTGAAGATAATTATTTTTCTTCTGTTCGTTTTTATTTGGCTGTGGTACACCAGTGAACGTGACTTTCAAAAGTTACCTCCTTGTCATTCATATAAAAACTGTAAAGAAAAAATTTTGCTATTAAACTGTAATTTCAACAGGAACTGTAGGTAGTACAAATCCGAAAGTAGTACCTTTGCCTTCTATAGAATGCACAAATACACGTCCGCCATGGTGTTTTTCAATAGTTGTTTTTACCAGATTTAAGCCTAATCCTGTTCCCTTTATAGTGTGAGTATTATTCTCAACACGGTAAAATCTGTCAAATATTTTTTTCTGGTGTTCCGGAGAAATTCCGCAGCCTTCATCAGATACAGCAACTTCAACTTCGTTCTTTTCCTGTGAGTAATTTAGCGAAATTTTAATTTCGCCATTCTGTGGAGATTATTTTATTGCGTTAGAGAGGTAATTCGTTAACGCTCTTTCTATGCTATTGTAATTAAACATAAAATCAGGAGGTACGTTTTGCTTATCTATTGTAATATGAAGATTATGTTCTTTTAATAAAACATCTACCTGTCTGGCACATTCCTCAATAAGCTGTTCTATATTGTTTTCCTCTTTTTCAAGATCGGCATTTGCTTCCAGCCGCGAAAAATCAAGAATATCATTAACCATTCTGTTGAGTCTTATGATTTCCTGATTTATTGTTCCGATAAATTCTTTTTGGGTTTCGTAGTCAAATTCATTTCCATAATTGTAAAGTGTATCAATATAGCTTCTCAATACTGTTACGGGAGTCCGTAGTTCATGTGATACATTAGAGATAAATCCTGCTCGCATCTGTTCCATTTCAGCTTCTTTTGTCATGTCGATAAGAACAATGATATATCCAACATAATCCTTGTTCCTTGTAAACATTGGTGAAATTATTGATTTTATAACTCTTTTATCAACATTTATATTAAATTCAATAGGTTTTTTTTCAATAATCTCAAGCGGAGTGTCTTTAAATTGTTCAATTTTATCTTTAAAACATTCATTTCCTGCAGTATCAATATACTGTTGAATTTGCGTGTTCAAAAGCTGGTCTTCTGACACTTCAAGCAGCGTTTGAGCGTGATTGTTTACAAGAACAACATTGTCATTATCGTCACATACCACAACTCCGTTAGCGATACTCATGAGAACAGATTCAAATTTGTTTCTTTCTAACATAATTCTGTCTATATTCTGTTCTTCATATTTGTGCAAGCGGGTAGACATATCGTTAAATGCATTGAAAAGTTCTTCAATTTCAGAACTTACATCTTTTGTTTGGATTTTATATCCGAATTCGCCCGTTGATATTTTTTTTACCCCATCTTGCAAAATTCTCAGTTCCCTAGTGATAAGATATGTATTAATAAGTATGACAAAGGCAAACACAAGCCACGCTACCGAGAATACAAATAAAAGAGAAGCTCTTGTTGTAGAAGAAATTTGGCTTATGATACTGCCAGAGAGTCCGACTGTTACCGAGCCTATAGGGTTTGCTTCACCAATAGCGGTAAGTGGAGAGGTTACTCTTATATTTGTTTTATTCGTTAAAGCGTTTTCATTTTTTCCTGAATATATTAATTTTCCGTCCTTATCTCGGAATTCTATAAATACGATATCATTGTGACTTTTTAAAATACTCTCGGAATGCTTTTGAAGTGTTTGTTGAATTCTATCAGGTGAAAGGTTTTTGGTAATTTCAACACTTTCTATAGCAAGTGTCTTAGAGATTACCTGACCAAAATTCTGATAACCCTCATTTAATTTTTTCTGTATATTAAAAATTGCGAAAACCGCGATTGCTATTATTAAAACAGTACTCAAAAGCAATCCGAAAATAATCAGGCGGTTTTGCGTTGTCAAACTAACCTTCTTACTCATAATTTTATTATATCACTTCCAAATGTGTCGGGCAATAAAATTTATCTTGCACAGATTGTTCTGGCAACATGTACACCTGAGGCGGAAGCCTGAATAAGTCCGCGGGTTACGCCGGCACCGTCGCCTATGGTGAACAAGTTTTTAACGCCTTCTGTTTCAAGTTCGTTTGTTAATTTTACTCTTGCAGAATAGAACTTAACTTCAATACCGTAAAGTAAGGTATATCTTGAAGCTGTTCCTGGACAAATTTTATCAAGTGCATAGAGCATTTCTATTATACTTGTCATCTGTCTATAAGGGATAACAAGGCTCAAATCCCCCGGAGTTGCGCAAGTTAGGGTTGGAGTCAATACACTTGATTTAATTCTTTCAGGAGTAGAACGGCGTCCGTCGAGCAAATCTCCGAAACGCTGAACAAGAATTCCCCCGCCTAACATATTGGCAAGTCTTGCTATATGTTGTCCATACTGAATTGGTTCTTTAAACGGTTCTGTAAATTTTTCACTTACAAGAAGCGCAAAGTTTGTGTTATTTGTAGTTTTTTCTGCATAACTGTGACCGTTTACGGTAGAAATTCCGTTGTAATTTTCCTGAACAACTTCGCCGTTCGGGTTCATACAGAAAGTTCTTACTTCATCTCCAAATGTCGGAGAGTTATAAATCAATTTTGATTCATATAATTTATCTGTTAACGGCTGGAACACAGGAGCTGGAAGTTCTACTCGAACCCCAACATCAACCGCATTATTTACCATACCAATTTTATTTTTTGCAAATTCTTGAGTCAGCCAATCTGCGCCTTCTCTGCCTGGAGCAATAATTGTGTATTCAGCACAAATTGTTTCACCGTTATCAAGCACAATTCCTTTTACTTGTTCGCATTCCACGATAAGACTTTTTGCAGAAACGTTATTTAAAATGGTAATTCTTTCGGCAAGGTAGTCTTGCATATTTTTTAGTACATCAAGGCTTCTTTCTGTTCCGAGGTGTCTTACAGGAGAATAAACAAGTTTTAATTCAGCAAGTACAGCTTCTCTTTCAAGTTCTTTATATGTTTTTAAATCAGTACCAAAAACTTCTTCTGTTGCACCAAAATCAAGATACAATTGGTCGGAGTAGCTGATTAAATCTTCAACTTTATCTCTGGACATATAATCAACGAGGTGTCCGCCGACATCAGGAGTAAGGGTTAATTTGCCGTCCGAAAATGCACCAGCACCGCCCCAGCCGCACAAAAGACCGCACTTTTTACAGGTCGGACATTTTTCGTAGCCTTCTCTTAACAGGCATTTCCTTTTTTCAATTTTTTCGCCTTTTTCAATTAATACAACTTTCCAATCAGGTTTAAGTTTCATAATTTCAAGAGCCGCAAAAATTCCAGCCGGACCTGCACCGATAATAGCTACATTGTACATATCTTTACCTCATTTTATTATACTGCCAACTTATTAAAGATAGTACAAAAATATTTTAAATAAAAGGCTTTGTGAAGTATTAGTAAATTTATTGAGATATCATTTTATCTTTAAACGGTTTTTTCTTAGCGTTGATTGCGTGCATTATATTACTTATTAAATTTGCGATATCGTCATTATTGTCAATTTCCTGTGCTTTTTGGGCGTACTCAAGAGCCTTGGACAAGTTATTGCTATTCATCTCAACTGCAGCAAGGTTATAATATGCTATAAATTTTTCATCTGGAGTTTGTGATAATTCAAGAGCCTTTGTTAATGCAACAATAGCTTTATTTTTCTTCCCAGCTTCTGCATATATTATTGCAAGATCTAAATATCCTCCGGGCAAGTGTGGTGCTTTTTTTATATAATCTTGAGCTTCTTTAAGTTTTTCGTTTTGCATATCCTCACGGGTTCCAAGTATAACCGGCGGATATATAAGTTTTTCGTTGTTTATTTTTGATATTGGAACACTGCTTATATCCGGCATAAGGTTGTAAAGAAGCGTTACAGTATTGATGTCTTTTGACGAAATATACTGAAATCTGCTTCTGAAACGAGTATATATACTATTTTGTTCTTCTTCGTTAGACATAAACATCAAATCATCAGTGCTGTAACTATGCCCCATTATGCCAAGTGCGTGTCCTATTTCGTGCAGAATTGTATTATACAATTCCTTATCCGAAAAATAATTGCCATAAGCATCTTTGTCATACAAAGTTATTGTCATTTTTTTTAGAATATTATTTTTTATTGTTGGTTCTGTGTAGGCAACAACGTATCGGCAGCCGTTTTTAGTGCAGTTATTTTCTGGCAGCGGAAGAAATTTAATCACAATCTGAGCATCTTTAACATTATTTACGAAGTCAAATTTCAGGAATTGTGTTGAGTTTTGCCATTGATAGAATGCTTTTGTAATTTCAGCTCTATAGTAGTTAGGTAGTTTATCCTCTATAGGAAAATCTATACTTACTTTTAGCGGAAATGCAGAGGTATCCCAGCGCAAAATTTGAGATCCGTAAGGTGTTTGTTCAATGTAATTGTGTCCGTAAGTTTTTCTTAATTTTCTGTTCCAAAAATCAACTTGTACTATCGCAAGTCGTGCCGCACTATCGTATGCTTTATCTTTTGAAAGTTCAAACATTTCTTTTTGAACATCATAAGTAGGTTTGTTAGATGCAAGCGATAAAACATAATTGTACCTGTATTCTTTATTTTTAGGCTTAAGAGTTTTTGCTATACCAATATGTTTGTGGGCTGCTACGAAATCCTTTGCCTTATATTCCGCTAATCCTTTTTTAAAAAAGAAATTTGGCAATAAGTTCACTACAAAAATGCTGGCAATGACCATAACTGCCAGTATAGATAAAACAGTAATGTTTTTACGCATTATCCTTAATTCCTTTATCGACTTCCAATAACTTCGCCAAAGAGCGGGTATCTCCTTTTAGTTTAAAGTATTCAGCAAATTTTGGAGTTGTTTTAAGGTTATAGCTTCTTCCGTTTTTATCGCGATTTCTGCTGATTAAACCTTTATCAAGGAGTTCCTGAACATGTTCATAGGCTGTAGAACCACGCAATTCTTTTAAATCGGACTGTCTTATTGGTTCTTTCAAGGCAATAACTGAAAGTGTGCGTAGAACTGCAGGTTTTAATTCTACCGGACATAATTTTTCAACAATATCCATGTGTTCTTCTTTAACTTGCAGAATATAGCCGTTTTCATCGTCAATTTCCAGTGCGCCAGAGCGTGAAGCATAGTCCATAATTAATTCTAACATTGCTTCTTCGGTTTTTTCTATATCTTCTTCATTTAAAATTTCAGCGATATCTTTTATGGAAAGAGCTTGTGCCGTTGTAAATAAAACAGCCTCAATCCTAGCTTTCAACTGTTCCATTTTCACCTCTAACTACATACAAATCAGAATAAAATTCTTCCTGAACCAAATCATAATCAGATTCTGCTGATAAAAATAATAACGCAATATATGCACTTATTTTATCCATTCCAAGGAGTGTAAGTTCATTTAATTCAATTTTATCCTGTCTTTCAAAAATCTGTCCCAGATTATCTTTTAGTCTTAAAACACAATCTTCAATATACTCCTCGTGCGCAAGATTAATAATGTCGTCAGGAGTAAATCTTGCGTAAGAACGAACTCTATTTTTAGCTCTTTCATGAGCCTGTTTTAAAGATTGTTTCTTTTCTAATTTTTCATAAAATTCCAACTGGCGAATCAAATCTCGCAAAGTTACAACTCGATTTCTGTTTAAACGAACACTAGTGCGTCGTTGCAAAACATCATCAATTGTCATTGCGTTTGCGGTTGGAATATAGTCTTCTTCAGGATATTCGAGCAAAAATCCATCATCATCAAATTCAAGATTATTTTCAGGCTCATCTTGAAACTGCAACACGTCAACACCATCGAGTACTCTGGATTTCATATTTAAAAGTACTGATGCAAACAGCAATGTTCTTCCTGTAAGGCGAAGGTTTTGGGATTTCATTTCACAAAGATGAGCAAGATATTTGTCTGTAATATCAACAATGTTAATATTCCACGGATCAATCTTACCTGCTTTTGCCATGTTAACAAGAAAACCTATACCCTCATTATCGACATGTTTTTCTATTTCAGGTAAATCTATTTGGTTATAACTTAGTATTGCTGCTTCACTGCTCATTAATCTCTTAATTTAACTCCCGTTACTCTTGTGATACCTTTTTCTTTTTGAGTTACACCAATTGTCCTATTAGCTGATTCTATCATAGGTTTTCTGTGACTAACTACTATAAATTGCGTATCTTTTGACTGGCTCTGCACCATCTGTGCGATACGTTCAACGTTCATTGTATCCAAACTTGCATCAACCTCATCAAAGGCATAGAACGGTGATGGCATATAACGCTGAATTGCAAATACAAATGCTAATGCTGTAAGTGCTTTTTCTCCGCCTGACATACTTTCCAAACGCTGTAATTTCTTATCTCTAGGCTGAGCCTCTATTGTAAGACCGCCATTAAGAGGGTCATCAGGAAATTCAAGTTTTAACTCCCCTTCACCCTCTGATAACTGATGGAATACAGCTTTAAAGTTTTCATTTATGTTGTTATAGGTTTTCATAAATGTTTCTTTTTTCAACTGTTCATATCCATGCATTCTTTCTAAAATTTCTTTGCGCTCTTTCGAAAGAACTTCTATTTGTTCTTTGATTTCCTGCTGGCGGGCAAGCTTTTCTTCATAAGTTGTAAGTGCGCGCATATTAACATCGCCAAGCTCTTGCATTTTTTTATCTAAACGTTGAATTTTTGAGGTTATTTCATCCACAGACATTTCCACAGGTTCAAGCTTGTTTATCTCAACCCCTGAATCTTCAAGTTCTTTTTTAGCATTGTCTAACTGCGGTTCTAATTCCCTGCGTCGAGCCTTAAATGATTCGATTTGCTCGCCTATTCTTTCGATATCACTCATTCTGATATGTTTTTGTTTTTCCATCTCAATGAGTTCTGCATTAATTTCGTCACGCTGTTTTAAAAGTTCTCCAAGTTTTTCTTCAATTACTGCAATTTCTTCTTTCAAAACGTCGGTTTTTTTATTTAATTCCTCTATTTCTTTTTTGAAAAGTTCTTTATCTTGTTCAAGCTTTACATTTGCTTCATTTTTTGCAGTAATTTCTTCTTCTTTTGTATTAATCAAGCTTAAATTAAAGGCAATTTCACGTTCAAATTCGTTTTTGTCGTTTTGAGTCTGCATTAATTGTGCTTCAAGACGTTTTATCTCGTGTTCGACACCTTCTGTTTTTTCTTTTAAATCTTTCAAATCCTGATTATCTATCAATTTTTCAATTTCTTCTATTTGAGCTTTTATGTCTAAAATACTGTCATAAACCTCAACATTTTTTTCTTCAAGTTTGTCTAGTTTTTTGTTAAGTTCTTCAATTTTAGGTTCTGCATTTTTAACAAATTCAGCTTTTTCTTTAAGAATATTTTCGCTGTTTTCGTAATTACGCTGCATATTATCAAGCTCAACTTTAGCCTTTGAATGTTCGCTTACAGCATCGGAGTAGTTTTGTCTGATAGTTTGCAATTTACTTTCAAGTGTATTCTTTTTATTTTCAAGTGTACCTAGTCTTTGTTCAAGTTCTTTAACTTTTCCTTTGAATTCTTCAAGTTCGGCGTCATCGTTTTGAGAGAAGCTTAAACCACTTTTTCTCATTGAACCGCCCGTAATAGCACCGGATTTTTCAAATAATTCACCGGCAAGAGTAACCATTCTGTATTTACCGATTAATTTTTTAGCGCATTCCATATCTTCAACAACAATTGTGTCGCCTACGGCGTAATAAAATGCGTTGATATATTCGTCGTCAAAATCTACAAGGTTAATTGCAAAATCAATTACGCCCTTATCTTTAGGTAACGAAAGACGTGTCGGGGCTTATTGAACTTTATTTAACGGAATAAAAGTTGTTCTGCCGCCGCCTGATGATTTCAAAAGTTCAATGGCAACCGAGGCAACATGTTCATCATCAACAACGATGTGAGCCATTCTGCCGCCGAATGCGACTTCCATTGCAGTTGAATATTCTTTATCAACAGTACCAAGCTTAACCAACGGTGCATGAACCCCGCGAAGTTTGGCGTTCATAACCGTATCAATTGCATTTCCCATGCTTGCTTGAGCCATCTGCTTTGTAGCTTCCATTCTCGAAAGCTTGTTATACGCCATCCTGATATTATAGTTAATATCATTTATTTCGTTATTTGTTTTATCCAAATCCTGCAGAGTATTCTGTTGAATTGTTTTAAAATCCTGTAATTCTTTGCCGAGTTCCTCTACCTGTTCTTTTTTAAGGTCAAAGTTTGAGGTAAAATTTCCTTTTAATTCTTCAAGTTCATCAAGCTTTGTTTTTGCAAGTGAAAGTTGTTCTGTTAACAATTTCAACTCATTTTCCAACGGATATTTTTCTTTTAAAAGGTTATTTTCTTTATCTTGAAGATTTTCAAGTTCTTTTCTTAAGCTGTTACGGCGTTCAATATGCTGTTCTGCCGTGCTGTTTAACCCTGTCATATCTTCAAGAATTTTCTTTAACTCATTTCGTTTTGCAACGATATCAAGTTCAATTTTAGCAATGTTGTCTTCTTTAAGTTTTATATTTAATTTTGTATTTTCAATTTTTTGTTTATGGTTTTCAATACCGTTTTTTGCATTTTCAACGGTTTTCATGTTTTCAAGAATTTGTTTATCAGCAAAATTAAGCGCATTATGTTTGCGGTCAATTTCACCTTTCAAAGCTTCTTCCTGACGTTTTAGTTCAAGCTGCTGAGCTTCGCCTTTTTCTTTTACGAGTTCTGAAATTTCCTGATATTTTGACTTTATTAAAGTTAGGCGTTCATCTAAATCTTTATTTTTAACTTCTTCTTCTTTTTTCTTTTTGGTAAATTCCAAAATATTTGTGTGAGCCTGTTCGAGATTTCTTTTCAGGTCAAAGAAGCGAACTTTCGTAATCTGGCTTTCAAGTCCGTTTTTTTCTTCTCGTAATTTTTGGTATTTAATAGCGACTTCTCGTTCTTCTTTTAACTGCTCAAGCATTGAATCAATTTCATTAAGTATTACTGATGAACGCTCAACACGCTGTTCAACGTCTGTTAATTCATTGGTTGCCTGATCTATTCTGCGGTCAAAGTCTGCTATGCCAGCAATTTCGTCAATGATTTTGCGTCTGTTTTTGGGGGTACAGTTTGTAATTCCTTGAACATCGCCTTGCATCATAACATTATAACTGTTAGGGGTTACGTTGTATTTTTCAAGAATTGCATGGACATTAGTTAAGGTTGTGACACTGTCATTAAGATAATAGGTACTTGCGTAACCTTGAGAAGACTTTCTGATACGCCTTGCAATGCTTAAATCCTGTCCGTCTTCCATTTCGCCAAACGTAACTTTTACATAGGCTTCATTTCTTTTTGTATAAGTAGAGATAAAGTGTGATAAGTTTTCTGCACGAAGCTCGCCTGCGTTTGCAAGTCCAAGGGCAAACAAAACGCTGTCTATAATATTACTTTTACCCGAACCGTTTGGACCTGAAACAGTTGTAAAACCTTTCAACATAGGAATTTCCGAGCGGTTGGCAAATGATTTAAAATTATCTATTTCCAGTTGTTTTATGTACATAATTATCCCTAAATTACGGCTAATGCCACATATCTATTATGCAAGATTTGTGAATTCTTGTCAAAATGTTAAAGCCTTCTTAATATAATCTTAAGGGGGGACTATATGTTATTGAGAAAAATACAGATTTATAAAATGGTGAATTTATGAAAAATTTCTTTTTAGTGCTAATTTTACTTTGTTTGCCAGTATTTGCTGGAGAATACGGTGTTTACAGACCAGATAATTACAAATATTCTCAAACCAACGGAGAGATGACGTTATTTATTCTTGATTTCTCTAATAGTATGACGGAATATTTGGACGGCGTGAGTAAACTTGACTTAATGCTGTCAACAATGCGTCAAATACTTCCTTCAATAGACAAATACAGCCTTATCGGACTTCGTGTTTACGGGCATAAGATGGGCTTTACTCCTGTC
>USHE01000037.1 GCA_900554385.1 uncultured bacterium
TGCATTTAGGGTTTTCACCTGCGGCTACTGTTGTGATTTTAGCTTCGGCTGCAGCTTTGGGAGATGCTGGTTCTCCTGCTTCCGATACTACTCTCGGTCCTACTGCTGGGTTAAACGCTGATGGACAGCATAGTCATATTGCAGATACGTGTATACCTACTTTTTTGCACTTTAATATTCCGTTAATTATTTTTGCTATTATTGCGGCGTATTTGTTCTAAATTATTTCAAGATTTCTTGTTGAAAGTCCTGCTACTAAGCTTTTTATTCCTTCAGAATGAACTTTGCAGGTTAATTTTCCCTCAGGGTATTTGCTGTAGTGTAAAGCCGATGAAAGTAACAAAACCCGAGATGCATCAAACAGATTTAATGTTGAAAGGTCAATCCCCATTTCTCTACAGTCGGATTCTTTAATATATTGTTCAACACGCTCTAGAATTTCTGTTGAATTATGTTTTTTAAAACTAATAAATCTCATAAGTACTCCCTCGGTAGAATGCTAAGAAAATTTAATCTATTGACAGTATTTCATACTTTTGATGTATAATAATAATTGAAATTTCCGTAATTGTTGTGCGGTGTTAGTTTACGAGGTGGAAATATGATGACAGCTACAAGTATTAATGATTTAGCAAAAGAGGTTTTTGATATAGAAGCGAAATCAATTCTTCGTTTAAAGGAAAATATTGGCGAAAATTTTGATAAAGCTATTGAGATTTTATATAACTGTAAAGGCAGAGTAATTGTTACAGGAATGGGAAAATCGGGTCTTATCGGTAAGAAGATTGCTGCAACTCTTTCTTCCACAGGAACTCCTTCTTATTTTCTTCATCCTGCAGAAAGTACGCACGGCGACAGCGGTATTATTACAAAACAGGACGTAGTTATTGCAATTTCAAATAGCGGTGAAACTCAGGAATTACTAAATCTTTTACCTATTATAAAAAGGTTTGGGGTAATGATGATTGGTATGACCGGTAAAATGGGTTCTGCTCTGGCTCAGGCATCAGATGTTGTGCTTGATATATCTGTTGAAAGGGAGGCGTGTCCTTTGAATAAAGCTCCTACCGCTTCAACTACGGCAACACTTGCTATGGGGGATGCTCTTGCTGTATGTCTGCTTGAAAAAAGAGGTTTTACTGAAGAAGATTTCTTAATTTTCCATCCGTCAGGTGCGCTCGGAAAAGGTTTCTTGTACAGAGTCTCAGATTTGATGAAAACAGAGGATTTGCCTGTTGCTTCTGAAAGTGATAAATTTAATCAGGTTGTTGAAATTATCACTGAGCACAAACTCGGTATGGCAATGATATTAAATTCTGCAGGAGAACTTTCGGGGGTTCTGACAGATGGGGACATCCGAAGAACTCTTATGAAATACGGAAATACCTCAAATCTTGTTATTAAAGATGTTATGACTGTAAATCCTAAGCGGATTACGGCATCTTCTTACGGCGCAAGTGCGTTGAACTTGATGGAAAAATATTCTATTACGGCTCTCGCTGTTGTTGATGAAAATAACAAACCGGTAGGAGTTGTACATATTCACGATTTATTGAAAGCAGGAGTGGCATAATGAGTATAAAATTAGCGGCATTTGATGTTGACGGTGTAATGACCGACGGAAGTATTACTTACGATGATAACGGAGTTGAATATAAAACGTTTAACTCAAAGGACGGTCACGGTATTGTTGAATTACACAATGCTGGTATTATTACGGCAATTATTACCGGAAGAACTTCCGGAGCGGTAGAAAAACGAGCTAAGGATCTTCAAGTTTCGGAAGTATATCAGGGCGTAGAGGATAAAATGGCTGTATTGGAAGAATTGCTCGGTAAATACAATCTTACGATGGCAGAAACTGCCTATATGGGAGATGATATTCCTGATATTTGTATTCTGGAAAAAGTAGAACTCGCAGGATGCCCTAAAGACGCTGTTCAGGAAGTGAAAGATGTAGTAAACTTTGAAGCTGATAAAAATGGCGGCTGTGGTGCTGTTCGTGAGTTTTGTGATTGTATTCTAAATTTAAATCGTAATTAAGGAGAGATATTCTATGTATGAAATAAAAACGCAAGCTTTTTTTGCAGCTGCTCACCACCTTTTGAATTATGACGGGGCATGTGAAAACCAGCATGGGCATAACTGGATGGTCGAAGCTTATGTTAAAGGTGAAACTCTTGATAAAAGTAATATTTTAATTGATTATAAAGTTTTAAAACGTGAATTAAATGCTGTTTTGGATCTTTTGGATCATAAAGATATTAACGAACTTCCCGAGTTTAAAGGCGAAAGTCCGTCGAGTGAAATGATTGCAGCTTTTATTTATTCTAAGCTAAAAGAAAAAATTGTGCTGTTGAGCAAAGTTACAGTTTGGGAAACCCAATCTTCTTGCTGCAGCTATTATGAAGAAGACTAGTTGAGAGTTAGAAAAGAAGATAGTATATGAATTTAATACAGGCAATATTAATGGGTATTGTGCAGGGATTGAGCGAGTTTTTGCCAATTTCAAGTTCTGCACACCTTGTTTTTACATCAAATTTCTATAAAGTTTTTGCAAATATTCCAATCCATGAACAATCCGGACAGGAAGTGTTTTTTGATATCATGGTTCATCTTGGAACTCTAATTGCCGTATTGATATTCTTTCGTCGAGATATTTTAAATATAGTGAAATCAATGATTTCAGCCTTGAAGAAAAAGGATTGGTCTGACAGTGAGGCAAAGCTTGGGCTTTATATCATTCTTGGAACGGTCCTGACTCTTGTTGTCGCAATGCCATTGCATGATATAGCTGAGAAATTGGTTTTTTCTCCACAAATAGTGGGTGTGTTGTTGTTTATAACCGGTTTTGTTTTATTATACAGTGAGTATGTGTCCAAAAATGTTGCGGCACGTAAGAGTAAAGTTGATTTGAAAACTTCAATTTTAATAGGGCTTGCGCAAGGAATAGCCGCAATGCCGGGCTTTTCACGTTCAGGGTGGACTATTGCTACAGGGTTGTTCGCAGGTCTGGATAGAACAACTGCCGCAAGATATTCGTTTTTGTTAAGTATTCCTATTATTCTTGGTGCTTCTATGGTATATCCTTTTGTAAAACTGGATATGTCTGAAGTTGTTACCTATAATTGGATGGCAATTCTCGTCGGAACATTTGTGTCAGGTATTGTCGGATATTTGTGTATTAAATATTTCATGAAGTTTATTTCAAAATTCTCTTTGGCATTTTTCGGTTATTATTGCTTACTTGCAGGTTTAATGACTGAGTTATTTTTTACTTTTTATAGATAACTGTATTACTTGAAAATAAATTTGTTTTTTGATAAAATTGTCATGTCAATAATCTGCTTTTTATAGGTTTCATTGGGGATGTAATTTAATTTACAGGTGCTATGTAAAAAAATGTAAACTAAAAAATCCAAAGTGGCAAAAAAAAGTTTTGACAGGTCTTAGAATACCAGACTTACGCGTGTGGAGAAAATATGATTTTACCGATTACAAATCGAAATACAAACCTTAATTTTTCTGCGAATAATCAGGACGAGGAAAATAAGCTTCCGTATACTCACGATACAGTGTTGAAAAATACATTTTCTAATCGTATGAGAATTGGAGTGGATAAGCTGACTAATGCAATGACAGTATATCCTGCAAAGGGTTTAAAAGGGAGTAAAAACGCAAATTTCTATGAGTTTTTAACAATGGGAACAGTGCCGTATCTTGTTGGCAGCGGCATGTTGATGGCAGTTTTTAATGCTGCAAATAAGTATTATATGCCTTTTGATAAAAAGCATGCTTCATCATTAGGAAAAAGATTGGCTCTTGGTGTTGCTTTTTACGGGGTAGCTAAAAGTTTATCGAAAATGTTTATTACCCAGCCTGTTAAGTGGATGACAGGTATAGATACAGAACAGCCTTACGCAAAAGTTCAATATGAACTGCCGGAAAGTATTAATGATACGGATATAACAAGCATTGAGTATCATAAGGTGCATGAAAGTACTGAATTTATCCGCTGGGATTTGATGTATGGTAAGGCAGATAATGCGAAAACCCGTAATGAGCCATACGATAAAATTGCGAAGAAATTAGGTCTTGGTAATAATCTGAATGATTCCGATCAAGAAGCAAAACCTAGAATTAGAGAAGTTGTTATTAAATCAGCTACTGCAAAAAATATAGTGTCTTACTTGTGGGCAGCCACAGGGGTTGGTATTGCTATGCAGGAATGCTGGGATAAGTTCTTTAAAGTTGCAACATGGAAAGTTTGGAATGGCAAGCAGTTTGCAAAAACGGTAACTACTTTTGTCAAAACTCTTGGCGAAAGTGCAAAAGATTTCTATAAAGGCGGAACTCACGGTATGAGTAAATATGCAGGCAAAATGCTGCTTGGTTCTGCTGTTCTCGGAACTGCTATCGGGGTTTCAAATGTGATGACAAGTTCAAATAAACCGTCAAAATTGGATTCTGCGGATATAATTGAAAAGTCAAGAAAGTATGTGGTGAACTAGTATGGTAAGTCTGATAAATTCCTACATCTCTAATTATAATAATAAACCGCAGCCTAAAAAACAGGATGTCGAAATTGTTAATGTTAAAAAGGCAAAGCCTAATTTTGATATAAATCGTGAACTTGCTAACAGAACTTTCATTAAGCCGTTACCTGGTCGTGGACGTCTTTTACATAATAAAATTACTGATGTTCCTGCTGTTATTGTAAAAGATTTTGCTTATGATTTAAAATCATTGAAAGATGGTTATACCGGTAAAGCTAATGACCACCAGCTCGGAAAACTTAACGATATGGGGCTGACAATCGGAGGTTTAAGCCTTGCGGGATTTCTTGCAACATTAAAGCAAACGCCTAAAACAAAAGCTATGGAATTTATAGGTCTGGGTTCTTTTTTGGCATCTATGTCAATTTGGCCAAAAGTTGCCATACAATGGCCTGCACAGTTAATCCACGGGGTTAATATTTCTCAGAAATATGAAGACAGCTTTGGAAGAAAGAAAAATTTCTATCAGGATCCTCAATTTATTCCTTGGGATTTGTATTCCGATAAAGATATTAATAAAATAGGCGATAGACTCGGAGTTCCGCGAGATATAGAAAACAGGCGCGATTTTATTCAGGAAAAAATGAGAAAAATTGCAGTTCAGAATAATACTCTCTGGATGTTAACAGCCGGTTTCGCAACTCCGGTTATGAGTGCATTGATTTGTAATGTGTCTGAGCCTTATGTTGAAAAGTTCTTAAATAACAGACAGATGAAGAAGGCTGATAATCTTTTAAATCACTTCCAGGAAGCAACAAGGGCAATGACTTCTAATAAAATTATTGATAATGTTAATACTCTTATTGAATTGCATAAAGATCAGCCAATTGATGATAAGTTGATTAAAGATCTTGCGGTTAACCTGACTGATGGATTAGATCCTCTGTCTGCTGATTATATGGAAGCTGATTTAAAACGAATTTTGAAACCTGACGAAATTGATAAGTATACCCTTTCTTCAACTTCTTCGGATGCCATGATAGAAAATATGAAAAATGTTCTAAAAGGTGCAGAATTAGATGAAACAATGGTAAAGGCTGTTGTGCCGACAAAAGAACAGCTAACCCAGTTGTTTGAGAGCAATACCTATGCAGGTAAAGATTTTAATAAACTTGAAGCTCAGGATTTACTTGATGATATTACGTCTATTGTAAGGCAGAATATTGATGAGTATAATAAGACAAATCCTGAATTGCCAATCAGAAGTGAAATCGAAAAACCTATTATTCTTAACCGTTTGGTAGGTGCAGATTTTTCAAAAGCTCCTATATCAAAAGTTCTTGTTGAAACTCCGGCGGCAAGGTTAACTGATGAAAATCAGCTTATACTAAAAAATGCAGCCAAAGTTATGACTGATTTTAAAGCTAAAACAGACGTATTGGATAAATATGCATTTATAAAATACGCTTCTGCTCCTGAAACCGGACTCGCTAATTATTGGAATGATGTAGCAGACAGTTTGATTGATATCTTTAAGTTCACTCCGGAAGAAATAAAAAATACCCGTATGGATAGAGAACTTATGACTGCAATGATTCGCGGAAAGATGGAAAAGATTTCTTCTAACGATGAAGAATATAAACGTGTTATGAAAGCAATGTGCGAAAAAATTAATACGTTAAATGAAACAGTTAAAGGCGATTCGATGCCTAAAAATTATCTTGATGCCGTAAATTCTACCTATGACTCAACTTCTAAAGCGTTAGATAATATGAATTTAGGTAATTCTAAATCCGTAAGCTTTAGTAAGATGTCTCAACACCTGACAGGACCTAAGGCAATGAGATTTTATGATGGTCAAATGCATACTGTTCATACAAATGACTGTTCTTTAAAAGAAATCCAGAAAAGTGTTGTTAATAACAGATTCTTAGAAACTAAGAGTACTTTTGAGGGGCTTATTAACAGCTTGAACTTCTACCGTAAGGTGTCTACTATATCTCTGGAAACTTTAAGTTCAAGACCAAGAGAATTAAAAGAAGAAGTTATCGAATTCTGTAAACAGCTTGCTGTAGACAGGCATATGGTGGATTTCGAAACTAAGTTCTATATGCAGAGAAATCCTTATCCGAATATGGATGATTTCAGCGAAATTGAAGTACAAGACGGTGTCGTAAAAAATCGTTATTACGGTGCTGTCAGAGAAATGGAAAATGTAGATATCCCTCAAGATTGGGATTTCTTCCAGAATGTTATGAAAACCTTATACAAAGATCCTCTCCATCCTGATACAGAGGCAGTGCTTCGCGATACGAACCTGAAAGGTGTTAATGAATACCGCGAAAAGGTTTACAAACAAATAGGTGATACTGATTACTTTGCAAAACTACAGCACTTTTTAGAAAATAAGGGTTCTACAGCGACTTCTGAGGAAAAGTTCCTTAGTCTTGGCATGTCACCTGATGAGTTGTTCTCAAAAGTCGGAATGAGAAGATTTAATACTAAAACTTGGCTGAAAATTTTTGGAACAATCGGGGGTGCATTGTTAGGTGTTACGCTGCTTGCACAATTCTTCTTTGGACATTTGAAACCGCCGGAAAAAGGGCAAAAGGGTTAATATATGATACAAACAACGAATTTATTATCTCAACAAATAAATAAATTACCGAAAGTTCAGGCGGAAAAACAAGAGTCTGCTAAAGCTGTCCAGCCTCAAAAATATTCAACTTCAGGCTTGCTTTCTTCATATTTGCAAAATATGGCTGTCATTAACAGACCTGTTGTAAAAACTTTTTCGCAAACATCTGTGGCACAGGCTGCCCCTGTTAACGAAACAGAAGCACCAAAGAAGATTTTTTACAGGAACAATCTTCGTAGTATGTTTAGACACAATCAGGCTAACATTTTAGCAATAATCCCAAGGACATTTAATGCTAAAGATACCAATAAAAACGGATATATAGACGGTGCAGAACAGGGTGGAACTTTTATAAACGCAATTAATAGACTGGATGAAGTCAAAGAGGACGGTTTTAATACTCTCCACCTTCTTCCGATAAGTACTCCTGGTAAGGTTAAAGCTATGGGTACCGCAGGGTCTGTGTATTCTCCAAAAGATTTGTTGGAGATTGATCCGAAATTGTATGACCCGTCAGCACCGGGAACTGTAAAAGATCAATTTAAAAAATTTATTGATGAATGTCATAAACGTGATATCAAGGTGATGCTTGATTTACCTAGTTGTGCGTCTTATGAAATGTTTTTAGAACATCCTGAATGGATGGCTATGGAACGTGACGGACTTGCGAAAACCCCTCAAGGATGGAACGATATCAGAATGTTTCAGCCTTGGGAAGACGAAGGAAAACGAACTCTTAATCCAAAACTTTTGGAATTGCATAAACAGTTTGTTGATATGTGCATAGACCTTGGGGTTGACGGTATAAGAGCCGATGTCGCCAGAGCGAAACCTGTAGAATTCTGGGATATTATAATTCCGTATTCAAAAATGAGAGATCCGGAATTTGCTTGGCTTGCAGAAACTTATACTTATGAAGATGCTTCTCCGCAGGCAAATATGCCTTATGACAGACCTGAAGATTCATTGCGTGCCGGTTTTGATGCCACTTACGGTCAGTACCATATTTTCCATGAGTGGGCTAATGCTCAAACATTCATGGATTACGTAAAAGAAAACCTTGATATGTCATACAGATTGGACAGAGGAAAATCCTTGATAGGTTCTTTTGCAACCCACGACGATATTTCTCCAATGTTCCATGGCGGGGCTGATTATTGCAAAATGACAGCCGGATTGCAAGCTACAATGCCGATGTTGAACATGTATCAGGTTGACGGTTTCCAAAATGGGGATTATTACCTTTATCCTTATGAAGATAAGTACAACCCGAATACTGAATCTGAAAACCATGAAATGACAGTTCACAGAGGAAGACTTGATATTTTTAATGCGTCAAGAAAACCGGGCGGTGATGACGAAACGATTAGAACCTTCTTACAGGATGCAAACCAATTGAGAAAAGATTATGCAGACATTGTTGGTCCGCAGGGAACATTTATTGAGCTTGACAAAGTTGACGATAAAAATGATCAGATAATTGCGTATGCAAGACACAATAATGGTCGTACGCTGCTTGTTCTTGCAAATAAAAATGTTAACCGCGGTGTTGCTTGTAAAGTTAAAATTCCGACATTAAAAGCTTCACAAAAACTTTGTAACCTTTTACCGTCGTACGGCAAAGAAAGTATTTTTCAGGCAGTGGATGGAGAATTAAGAGCAGATCTTGGACCGGCAAGGGTGCATGTCTTTGAAATAGATACTCCGTATATAGAAAACTATACGAGAAATGTTTATAAACAGCATTAATTTGGCACACATTAAATAAACAAAGAAATACAGCCTGTCCGTTGGCTGTATTTCTTTGTAAAATCATATATGTAAACTATTAGCCTTTTGGTGATTTTTAGTTATAATTTAATTATGAAAAGATTTTTATTAACTTTAATTTTATGTACAGCTTTTTCTGTTAGTTATGCAGAACCTTCTTATTCTGCACCAATGGATAGTTTTAAACTCAGAATTGAAAATAACAGGTCAGAAAAAAATACACTTAAACAGATAAAGGCTCTGTTTGACTTGCAGACTAAATATACAAACGTATATGATATCAAAGGGCTTGCATCTTTATATGCTGATAATTATGTGGATAATGACGGGTATACAAAAAAGGTTTATTTTAAACTAATTCAAGATACATGGGATACGTATCCTGACATTACTTATAAAACCGACATAAAAAATATTAAGGTTAATGGGGATTATGCGATTGTAGAAACTTTTGAAACTGCCGTCGCAACAGATGATGAAGATTCCGAGTTGATAGCAGGTCATGGAGAATTGTATTCAACAGCAACCTGTGTATATTACTTGAAGCGAATTAATGATAGCTGGTTAATATCAGCTGAACACGTTGTTGAAGAACAATCAACTCTCAAATATGGTGATGCAAGATTCGTAAAAATGGAGTTGAACGCTCCGTCTTTGATTGGAGCAGGGGAAGAATATACCGCAGAATTGAAAGTAGATCTTCCAAAAGACCAGATTGTTATTGCGTCTATTAATAAAGAAAGAATAGTTCAGCCGGTTAAAAAAGATAACGAAGTTTTTAAACGTTTGCCTGAAGAACAAATATTGGAGCGGGTTTTTCATTCTAATACAGATAATATAAATGAGTATGCCGTGGCTTCTGTCGGAATTACTAAGTCAGAAAAAGTTGATGATGAATTTATGAAGGTTTACATGAACGGACTCGCTTTCATAATTACACGTGTGAATGTAGTTCCTAAAAATAATTTTGTAAATATCGAGGAATTAAATGTCGAACAAACTAAGTAAAATCTTTTATTTAATCGTATGCTTTGTGTTTTTTCTTGTGTCAGACCTGTATTTGTCAGATTTGCTTGTGAAAAATATCGCACGAGGGTACGGATTTTCAAATAATATAATTGCTCTTAATTATGTAAAAAATACGGGTGCTGCATTTAGTATTTTACATGATTCAAGAGAGTTTCTCATCATTATTTCAGTTGTGGCACTTGTTGTACTTGCCGGTTACATTATAAAACATATCAAATCAATATCAATGAAGGCAATATTTTTTGCATCGCTTCTCGGTGCAGGGATTGCAGGAAACCTCCACGAACGTATAGTTTTTGGGTATGTTAGAGATTTCTTTGAGTTAAAATTTGTAGATTTTCCTGTATTTAATATTTCCGATATTTTTATTAATATAGGTGTAATAGCCCTGATAATCTTGATTTTGTTGAAGAAAACAAGGTAATATGATTATATATGTTGATGAAAATGATGAATTACAACGTTTGGACAGTTTCCTGTCAGGAATATTGTCGGAATATTCTCGTTCGAAAATTCAAAAATTTATAAAAGATGGGAATATAACAGTTAATGATGTTATCAAAAAGTCTGCTTATTTACTCAAAGACAGGGATAAAATCTCAATTAGTCTCCCCGAAGCAAAAGATGTCAAGCTTGAACCTCAAAATCTTCAGCTAGATGTTGTTTATGAAGATGAAAATATGCTCGTGATAAACAAGCCATCAGGTATGCTTACTCATCCGACATCTCTGGAACTAGAGAATACTCTTGTGAATGCTCTTTTATATAAGTATGGGGATAGTCTTTCGGATGTGAACGGGGAATTCAGACGAGGAATTCTTCATCGTTTGGACAGAAACACATCAGGTCTTTTAATGATTGCCAAAAATAACGGTACTCACGAGTATCTGGCAGAACAGATAAAAAGTCACGCTATAATAAAAAAATACCGTGCAATTCTAAAGGGTAATTATCCGCTTGATGAAGAACGAATAGAGCTTCCAATCGGGAGAAATCCTAATCAGCCGCATAAAATGATGGTTAGAGAAGATGGAAAACCAAGTACTACAGTTTTAAAAGTTCTAAAAAGATACGGGGAAGTAACTTTTGTGGAATTGACTTTAATAACCGGTAGAACTCATCAGATACGTGTGCATTCAAGTTACAAAAAGCACCCTGTTTATAATGATACTTTGTATGGGGCAGGGAAGGGAAAAGTTAATACTCAGGAGCAGGTGCTGCAATCGTACTATTTGAGGTTTACAAAACCTTTTTCTGATGAGATAATAGAGGTGGAAATTGAACCTGACGAAAAAATAACAAAGGTTCTAAATTATTATGAAAGCAGGCAAAAATGAGAAAATTAATGCAAATAATGGCATATCTTGCGATATTAGGTGTAATGTTCCTTGTAATATTGAATGTCCGTGAAACAATTACGCTGCAAGTTTGGGGACCAAAGTTTGATGCTTCGGCAAATATGGTGTACCATTTGACTAAAACTCTTAACGTTGCGTTTTATACGGTATGTGTAATGCTTGCAGGGTTGTTTGCAGGTGTTGCTTTAACATTGCCGTTTTATTTTGCAGAGTTGGATAAAATTTCAGCTTATCGCAGAGAGCTGGAACGCCGTGATGTGAAATCTGACAGCAGTACTTCTAAAGTTAGAGTTTTGGAAGCGAAAGTTGAAGTTTTGGAAAAAGCGCTGAGAGATGCGCTTGGCAGATAAATTTAAAAGGTTTATATAGCATAAAAAGCCCGATTTTACTCGGGCTTTTCTATACATTTCAGGATTTATTTTATTCTTCAGATTTAGCTTCTTTGCCTTCTTTTTGCTGATTAATTACGTTTTGTAATTTTTCTTTTAATTCATCGCCTTTTTTCTGCATTTCAGAAACTACATCATCTGCTTTTGATTGAATTTCTTTTACAGTTTCGTTAGCACGTTGTGAAACATCTTTAGCGGTGTCTGCAATTAAAGCACGAGTTTCTTCGCCTGATTTTGGAGCAAGCAATATTCCCGCAATAGCACCTATTGCACCGCCTACTAAAAATCCTGTTAAAAATTTACCTACTGACATTTTATTACACTCCTTTTCTTTCATTTTTATTGTTTCAATAGTCTTGAGAAATTTTCATTACCCGAAACTACTATTTTTTCTTAAACATTTTATAAACCGTTGTGAAACCTTTAATCATGCCGCCAATGATAGATTCTGAAACCATTTTAGTTTTTCCGAATACTTTATCTACGGCATTTTTAAAACTATCAACTCCTTGATCTGTGTTTTTAACTATAGCGTTTATCGAACGCAGCGTTTCATTCAGCTCGTTTAGGGTTGGTTTTAATTCTGTGTTTATTATTAAGGTTGTTTCGTTTACATTTTTTGATAATTTGATTAAGTCATAGAGTAACTTTACCAGAAAGCCTCCGACTATGATAACTACAATGCCGGTCGCCCAGGCAAGGAAAGTTAATCCTTGATTTAATGCAATTTGAGAAGTTAAGTCCATTATTGTTTCCTTTACTGTTTAAGCTTTTAGTGTGAAGTTCGGATTAATAATCAAAATTATTTTCAGCAGATTCTAATTCTTTAGCTTTCTGCATTTTTTTTGATTTTACCATGTTGTTAAATTTTCTCAATTGCCTTTCAAGCTTATATTTCATCAAATCAATATTTTCGAGAGCTTGTTTTTTCGCTTCTCTAATTTCCGGTGAATGCTTTTCGTACAATTCGCAAGCAGCATCCTTTATTTCACGTCTTGATTCTTCGCCCGATTTTGGAGCATAAAGTACTCCTGCGACAAGCCCGCCTATAACACCGGCTAAAAGCCCCATTCCAAACGCAAATGTTTTATTTTTACTCATAAATAACCTCGACTTTCGTTTTTTGAATTTTATTATATCATATTTTTTTTAAATTACAAGCAGATTAGACCAAAAGCCCGTCCCAGCAATCTTTTGTAAACATTATGTATTGACTTATAGTTGCGAGTCTTTTGAATTTGCTTTTCATAATTAAAAGTAATGCATAAATAATGATTGCTTTTATTATGCGCATTTTAAATTCTCTTTGTTTCTTTTTGACAAAGCCTGCTGCACAGTCAAATG
>USHE01000038.1 GCA_900554385.1 uncultured bacterium
CTGTTCCTCCTATTTCTAATTCCACGCTTGTATAGTTTAATTCTAAACTATTTTTTGTAATTTTTCAATCTTTAATAAAGCTTTATAAAATATTGAAAATTTCTACAATATCTTTTAAAATAAGTTGTAATTTGAAAGGGCATTATGACAAGTACTCAAAAACGTATTTTAATTGTTGATGATGACGACGAAATTAGAGAGTTGTTGGAATTTGACGTCGCTCAAAGCGGTTATTTCGTTGACACCGCAAAAGATGGTCTGGAAGGTTTAAATAAAGCTTTAAATAACTCATATGATTTGATTTTGCTTGATGTTATGATGCCGAAAATGAACGGGTTTGATGTCGCAAAAAATATTCGTCAGGCAAAACTCGCTATTCCTATTTTAATGCTTACTGCAAAAGGCACAATTGATGATAAGACAGAGGGATTTGACTGCGGAGCTGATGATTATCTCGTGAAACCCTTCGATATTCAAGAAGTTCTGTTACGTATAAGAGTACTTTTACGACGTAATCAGATTGAAGATACAACTTCTCTTTCTGATGAGATTTTAAGTGCAGGTGATATCCAAATCTTTCCGGAAACTTTGGAATGCGTCATTATCAATAAAAAAACAAAGCTTACACCAACAGAATTTGAAATTCTTTATAGCTTAATGCAGCATTTCAATCAGCCGGTAACTCTTGCAACTTTACTTGATGAAGTTTGGGGATATGACAGCAACGAAGATGTACGTATGCTGAGAGTTCATGTCGGTGGGTTGAGAAATAAAATAGAACCGGATACCAAAAATCCAAAATATCTTCATACAGTTACAAATGTTGGTTACAAACTGACTCCTTTCAGCGGAGAATAGTATGTTCTTAAATTTTAAAAGATTAAAAATAGTCGAACAAATCGGAATTGTATTTTTCTTTGCGGTTCTCATCCCAATGTGCGTGAGCGGTTTTATCATAAACAATATTAACCAGCAGTCAATGAGATATCAATTGCGGGAATCTGCCGTATTAATTGCTAATATGGTTTCGGATGAAATAGATTTTTTCTCAAATTCAGTCAATAGCAGTCTTGAACAAATTGCATTTTCGCTAAATTTTATACCCGGTAAAAGTCAAAAAACAAAATATTTAAAAAATGTTTCGTCAAATTTCGACAACTGCGAAAAAATTGAAATAATAAGTTCAAAAGAAGAATTGGAACAAATTCATAAAAAAAATAACCTTGAAGATAAGGCAACTGTTTCTATTCCAATAGATAAAACGAGTTTCCTTGTAGCCACATATACAATGGAAGCTTTGCAGGATGAGCTTTTTCAATCATTAAAGGATGACGGCAGACAGATTTATGTTATGACAAATGAAGGAAAACTTATTGCCGCGCATAATTATACCGAAAATGTTTTTGAGGAAACTCTTGCACTTCTCCCTAAAAAACTGAAACTCAATACGCCTGTAATTTTTGGGGATGTCAAAAACCAGCCGCTTGTTTATGTTCACAAAAATGACCCCCGGATTACAATTATCGTAAATACAACCGAAAAAATTACCCAAAAAGCAATCAATAACAACCGCGCCAAAATAATTCTATCTTTTATCCTAGCAACACTCGTTATTATCTTTGTTACAGCATTGTATACATATTATCTTTACATCAATATAAGACAATTATTTAAAGGTATTATAGCAATTTCAAAAGGTAATTATGAACGCCAGATAAGACTTTTGACAACTGCATTCACCCCGCATGAAATTGTTTTTCTCGCATTTGAATTTAATCGTATGGCAGGTGAAATTCACAAATCTTACCTGCAATTAAAACAAAATAACATTGAACTAAAACAATTGAACGAATTTCGCTCAAATCTTATTGATACAGTAAGCCACGAATTAAGAACACCTCTAACGAGTATTCAAGGTTACACCTCAAGGCTTTTGCGTCAGGATATTACAATTGATGAGGAAACAAAGCAAAAGTCGCTGCGTATAATAAAAGAACAATCCGAAAGATTAAAACGACTTATTGAAGATTTACTTACAATTCCCGATATAGAAGGAATGCGTCTGCGTACAAATATTGAACGTGTCTGGCTTCCGGAAGTTCTTGAAACAGCAAAAATGCTTGTGAAAAATAAAGACAACAAAGAAATAATTATCAATGTACCTCAAAATTTCCCTGATGTGTCAGGAGATGCCAACAGGCTTGAACAAGTTTTTGTGAACCTGATTGAAAATGCAATTAAATACGCATATCCTGCATCAAAAATTATAATAGAAGGTATTGTAGAGGATAATATTGCTAAAATATTCGTCAAAAATGACTGCGATGTAATTCCACCAAAGAAACTCAATACCCTTTTTGAAAAATTCATTAGACTTGACGATAACACAACACGCACAACACGCGGTACAGGTTTGGGATTATTCATTGTAAAAGGATTGATTGAAGCCATGCACGGTGAAATTAAACTTTCATCTGACAAAGACTGCGGTTTTTGTGTCGAAGTTGCCCTGAAACTTGCAGCCGATGAGGAAGTTGTTTAATGGAAAGGGCAATTTTAGAAGCAAAAAAAGCAGACGGAGAAATTGCAGTAGGTGCAGTTATTGTAAAAAACGGCGAAATTATTTCTTCTGCGCATAACCAAAAAGAAGAATTAAATGATGTTACAGCCCACGCTGAAATTCTCGCAATCCGTATGGCTGAAAAAAAACTATCAAGCTGGAGGCTTGAAGACTGCGAAATGTTCGTAACCCTTGAACCATGCCCTATGTGCGCCTGGGCAATTGTACAATCACGTATAAAAACAGTATATTTCGGCTCTTATGACACAAATTATGGTGCGCTCGGCTCAGTTATTGATGTCAGAAAATTGTCTAATTCTCCATTGAAAGTTTACGGCGGAATTATGGAAAAAGATTGCGACGAACTTTTGAAAAAATGTTTTGAAAATTTAAGAAAATAATATATAATGATATCAAACCCCACGAATGTTGAGGAGAGGAATTTTTTGTGAAAAGACAGGTTACAGGTGTAATTAACGGTGCAATTGCTGCTGCAAGTTATGGCACAAATCCGCTGTTCGGACTTCCGCTTTTTGCCGGAGGAATAGGGGTTAATTCCGTACTGTTTTACAGATACGCAATTGCCGTCGGAATTTATTATTTATGGCTAAAATTCTATAAAAAATCTTCCTTAAAAATTACAAAACAACAATTCTTCCCGCTGCTCTTTCTGGGTTTGTTTTTTTCGCTCTCATCCCTAACCCTTTTTGAGGCTTTCAAATATATTGAAGCAGGTATCGCCTGTACAATTCTTTTTATCTATCCGGTACTAGTCGCTGTTATAATGACAATATTCTTTAAAGAAAAAATGACAAAAACTGTCATCTTCTCAATTCTCATGACGACAATAGGTATTGCCCTGCTTTACAAAGGGAAACCCGGAACTGATTTAAATTTTCACGGAATTTTAATGGTTTTTTCATCCGCACTTTTGTATGCATTATACATCATAGGTGTAAAAAATATTCCCTCTATAAAACATATCAAAAGTGATAAGCTAAGTTTTTACGTAATGCTTTTCGGGCTTCTGGTATACATATTCAATTTAAAATTCTGTACACAATTGCAAATTATAGACAAACCGATATTATGGCTCTGCGCTGTTGCACTGGCACTTTTCCCGACAATAATCTCGCTCGAAACTATTACAATATCCATAAAACTAATAGGTTCAACAACAACCGCTATCCTCGGAGCATTAGAACCTTTAACAGCAATTTTCTTCGGTGTAACAATTTTCCATGAACATCTTACACCAAGAATAATAACTGGCGTAATCCTTATTCTGGCAGGTGTTATATTGATTGTTACAAGAAAAATTTCTCACCGCAAAACTTAAAGGTACAGCCAAAGAATAATTCGCACATATTTGGCAACAAGTACAAGAATATAACTGAAAACAAAGTCATAAACTATTTTTAATCCGCTCTGCGCCGTAATCCAATCTCCAACAAATCCCCATCCGGTATGTCTGATTGCCGCAAGACACATCATATATAAAATTCCGAGAAGATGAATGGTTAAAACTCCCATAAATACAGCTTTTGCCGTATTTTTATAAGAATAGCCTTTTTTAAGGATTAATCCTGTAAGGAATGCCGCCGGAATATATGCCAGAATATACCCGAAACCATACTCAAAAATATATCTCCACCCTCCGCCAAGTGCAAAAACCGGAAGGAAAAATAAACCTGTGATTATATAAAGTAAAATACTCGTTATCCCGAGTCTTCTGCCAAGTAACCCAACCACAAACATTACAGCAGGAATTTGAGGTATAAATTTATAAGTAAACAAATAATCACTCAGTTTGGTTGGTTCACCTGAAAATAGTTTGGCAGGGATAATAAAATGAGTTACATCAAGTTGTAAAAATGTTGAAATAACAAGTAAAAATGAACAAAAAATAAGCAGAACAAGACTCCCTACTCCTAATCTTATTCCCTTACGCTTTTTCGGCTTAACCGTTTTCACACGGAGCTTTTTTTTAGATTGCTGTTGTTCAGCTTGTTCTTCCTGTGTCATAAAATAATTACAGCCCTTTTCAAATCCTCAAGATTTTTTTCGTATATACCTTTAAATTTATCGTAAAACATATTTTCTGTCCACATTATTAAGGCATCTTCATTATTATCTTGATAATAACCTTTCCTTGTGCCAAGCGATTTAAAACCATATTTTTCATAAAGATTAATAGCAGGAGTATTACTCACCCGCACTTCCAGCGTAATATATTTTACACCACTATTACGGCAGTCTCGAATAATTGTCGAAAGTATTGATTCTGCAACTTTTTTTCTTCTGAAATCCGGAGATACTGCTATATTGGTCAAATGCGCTTCTTCCAAAATCTGCCAAGTACCCGCGTATCCCATAAGAGTTCCACCCTCATCAAATGCACAATAATATTTCGCTAAATCATTGGAAAGTTCATTAAAAAAAGATTCCTTTGACCAGTGATGGTCACCATAAGAAGCTGCTTCTATTGAAAAAACATTATCAAAATCAGCCTGCGTCATAGGTTTTATTGTAATCGGAAATAACTCTGCCATACAGAAATTTTACCACGACTAAATTTTCAATGCAAAATTATTCTAACCCTTTTTTCTCAAAATTATCTGAGCAATCCATCAAAAATCTTTTGAAATTTTCGTCAAAGTCTTTATTTTTAAGGTAGTTAATAATTTCTTCACGATTTCCCTGAATCAAAGGTTGTTCAATGGTATATTGTCCGGATTTTGTCGAAACGGCCACTTCAAGAATTCGTTCTTTGCAATTGTTGAGATTTGAAACTGATTTAATACTTAAAGAAATATCACCGAGTTCAATTACTGGTTTGGTATTTTTGAAAACCTCATTAATAGGTTGAAAAGTGCCGGTATCTGTCATTTCAAATTCAGCACGGGCTTTAATCTTTTTAAGCATTAAATCTATCTTTTCTACAGGTAAGATTTTTTCTAATTTATTTAACGGAATTTGGTTTATTTTATTATTCAAGTGCGGAGTCCCTTCAAAATTTACCATAAGTTTATTTTACCTCTTTTTTTATGATTTAACAACCGTAAATAAATTATTTTGCTATTTTTATTTACGTCAGACCGTTAGCGGTTTTTGTGTGCAACTATTTTAATGATTCCATTTTGGAGTGAATATAAATGATATTATCTATGTCAAGCATAGGATCTACCCCTGCCGGCAGCGAAGGTTTTGCCATAGAGATGCCGAGTTCCTGCATACGGGCGTATTTGTAACATTCTGTAAGATATTTTGAATAAGCTTCTTTTATGTGTTCGTTGCCTTCTGCATTCATTTCTTCAACCACTTTGACAAGCGGGTCGGTAAGTTGTTTTATTGCAGGATTACCTTTACTCAAATCTTTTTTCTGTGAAATATCATAGAAAATATGTTCGCTTTCTGCAAGTTCGTTAATGTGTTTGCCGCGGATTTGGAATTCGCTTATAACGCCGCTTTTGTGTTGAATATTCATCTGGCAGGTTGTATAGCCCGAAGCTTTGACGGCTTTTTGGGAATTGTAAATTTTACTGTAGGCATCTTCTTTACCTTTCGGGGCATTTACATCAGAAATTACAATAACCTCGTAGCCCTGACGTCTGCAATGAGCCTGAAGTTGTTTAATCTGAACACTTGAAAAGTATGGAATACCGCCTTCACCCTGATAGTTGTTTATTTCAAGGAGTTTAATCTCCCCGCTGTCAATTGCATCCAGTAAAGACCTGTGGACTTTTGAAATTGACGCAGGAGAAGTATCATCCATAACAAGTCTTGCGCCGTAAGCGTCCTGAATTGTATTGCGTACGGTGTCATAGTCATTTATAAGTCTTTGTTTTTGCATATTGTATTTTTCGATGAAAATATCTGCGACTTCCTGCGTCAAAGGTTCGTCACCTTTTTTGAGTTTTTCAGCGTTATATTTATCTATATCGCTCAAATCTGCTATCTTTTCATCAAGCCTGTCAATTTCGCGGTATATTTTTTCGTTAAGTCCGGACAAGTCTTTTACTCTGTGTTGAAGTGTTGTACCTGCCAGAGAGCCGAAACAGTTCTGATAATCAGTTTTAATATCATCTTTATTTCTTACAACCCAGTTATAGAAATCTTCCGAGTGAGCCGAAATCTTTCTGTTTTCTTCAAGAGTGTATTTATGAGAGAATTTTTCATTTGTATAAAGGTTTGAGTTTATACTTATAGAATTCTTCTCATTCATTTTAAACATCCAGTCAGGAAGTCCGAATTTTACGAGCAGTTCTTTAAATTCTTTTGAATATTTACTATAATCGCCCTCGGATGCAACTGCAAGAAAATCCGCTTTATTTGTATAAGCATACGGAATATGCCAGTCCGGAATGCCGGCATTTTCAAATTCTTTAACATACTTACATTTATCTAAATCAGGGTCAAAAGTTCCGTCATCAGCCTTTGCTTTTACCATCAAAGGAGTACCGTCAGGGTTAAATACAGGATTTCCGTTACCATCTGTCGCTTGCACCATTTTATGTACAATTATCTCATCAATATTTATATCTTCTATTGAACCGTCCTTATTATAAACTGTTATAATACCGTCTTTTTGGGTAACTTTGGAATCATTGGCATGAGCAATTTCATGTCTTAGTGTATATTTAATATCTGATAAATATCTAGCATTTACACTAATGTTATGGGTAGGGAATTCATGGTATCCACCGGATTTAAATACTTTATCAATATAACCCTGTTTTATTACACTCAAATCAATGGTAGGAGGTAAAACTGCTTTACCTTTGCTTGCTTTTTGCCATTCCATAAGTTCATTATAGATAAAATCAAGTGATTCAGTATCATTTTCGTCTGCAAGAAACATTTTTACGCCGAATGAGTCGTAAATTTTTTCGCAGCGTTCACGTGCTGCTTGAGGAAGAAGCGTCAAATATTTTTCTTTATACAGGCGTTTTATATTATCTTTTGATTTTTTAGAGTAATTATTAAGATTACTTTCGAGGTTTTCGCGCATGTAATTTTTTAACGTTTGAATCTTCTTATCTTTGATATAGTTTTTTATATCAAGCATAGATATCGACGGAATAGAATGAATTTTAAAATATTTTTCAAACTGTTTCTCTGGCATTGTTTGATAATTTGCGACTAAATCTTTAAAGATTTTGGCGTCATCAGGATATTCTTTTTCCATATATGAAAGATATTCTGTTGCGTTACCGTAAGAGTATGTTTCTTCTCCGTGGAATTCTTTATCTATATCCATGTAAGTTTTTAGTTTAGAATAATTGGAGGAATCTACAATAATGTCGCTTCTATTTAGCCATTCAACGATTTTGGCAGTTTCGCCATGAATTTTACCTAATATATATTTATCTTTAACTTCAGACAAATTAGGAAGCCAGGTTTTCATTTGTTGAATAAAATCAATACGCTTTTGCGGGTCATTAATCTTCTTGATATTACGTTTAAGCAGCGATTTAAGTTGTTTGTCCTGAACATCACTTGCGGACATTTTCATCCCATCAATCTTTTTATACACCTGCGGCTGCAATTCTCTTATCTTTGCGACAACTAACATATTGTTGAAATTATTCAAAATATCTTTTACCTGAACTTGAAGTGTTTTGTTTTCTGGTGCCACAAGCACTTTTGAAACATTTTCCAAATCACTAAGATTTCTGTAAAGTCCTATTATTGCAAACTTGAGTTTTTTAAGTTCTTCATCAGTATAAACATTACTTGACAGCAAGTCTTTTGTATTTGTTATTGTATAAATGTCTTTTAATTCGTACATATTTGCGCCGGTATCACTTTTCAAAGACACTGCCCGTTTAAGTGCTACAATTGACTTTTTATCATCAAAATTTGCGGCGGTTGTAAGTAAATCATCTACATTTCGCCAAGAGTTATCCATAGAATTTTCACGTTTAGGCATATCAAGCAAAATTTGTGCTGCCTCTATACTATTCGAATCTGCAGAAAATATCCATGATTCTATCGCATCACAGTTTTCAGGAATATTGTCAAACTCATTAGTAATATTTTTTATTAAACTAAAAGCATTATCCGGTTTTAACTTATTATTGCCTGCGACAACGGTTATAATATTTGCGGCAAACTCATCCCCAAATTTCGTACGTATTTCACCAATATTCGCTGAAATCTCAGGCAAATTTTTTTTGCCAAACCTTTCAGCCAGTTTATTTATGGTATAGTCACTGTAGAAATAAGATTTTCCGTCTTTATTTTTCAATGTCGTAAGTGTATTTCTAAAATCTTTTAATATCAATTTTGTTTCCGGAACATCAATATAATCACCGACATGCGGAGGATTTTCAAGTCTTTGTGCAAAAGGTGCCACTTCCTCAAGCTCATCGGCTCGCACTCCGCCCTCAAGCACAGGGCTGTTTTTTTGCTTCATTTGAGGGTCAAATTCGCCTTTAAAAAGCTCTTTACTTGCTTTCAAACCGGTAATGGTTGATACAACTATTCCTATACCGTTGTTTTTAAGAGTTTCAGCAAGACCCTCGTCATAGTTAAGGGCGCCTATCATCGCTAAATCACCCGCAGCAGAAAGAGTAAAATCAGTGCCTTTTTCAGCAAGAACTGCAAGTGCTTTATTACCGCCGTTCCGCAAAATCTGTGAAGCGTATTTCATGCCCTGTCTGCCTGCTGCACCGCCGATTATTAAACCTCCGATATCCATTGCAAGAATTTTCTTTAACAAAGTCATCCTCTCATCGGAAACTTCATCACGGCTCAATTCTTCCGTAAATCCGAGTACATTCTTGGCTGCCATGCCTGCCATAGCTACTTTACCGCCTGTAGCAACCATTCCCATACCAAGAGGTGCGGCAGGAGTTAAAGTCAGGATTCCGCCGACACACATTACCGCCATTCCACCCATTGAAGCAAGACCTGAATATTTCTCTACAACGGTCATCTGGTCATCTCGCATGGCTTTGGCAAGTTCATCAACATTTTCTTTGCCTAATGCGTTTTTGTAATCATTCTGATAAGCTTCAAGATAGCTTTCATAGGTTTTTCCGCCGAGTAATTTAGTCAATTTATTATCCTGCTCCTGCGCAGACACTTTTAACAGAGTATTTAATGCTTTGTTCTTCTGAGCGTCTGTTTTAAATAGCTCACCAAAACCTATCGTTAATTTGCCGTTTTCATCCTGAGATATTTTCAAATCCAGTTTTTGTTTTGTTATTATTGAAGCTAAATCATTTTTTGCACTTTCTGGTGATGCAGAGTAATAATCCGCAAAAAATGCCGAAATCTTATCTGCTCTGTCAGCAGCAGGAGGTTCGTTTCCGCCTGTGGTGTTGCCGTCTATATCAGAGTAAGTCTTTGTTTGTTCTGCATATTCATCCAGCAGAAGTTTTACGTTATTTTTTAGTTCCTGTGTTTTATTATAAGCTCCTGTTGCAAAACTCATTTCACCTTTTGACTGCTGCAGGTTTTCAAATGCATTTTTATCAAATTTTGTTCCGCGTTCGAGTTCGAATGTTTCTTCAAAAGTCATTGGTTCATCACTGTCAAACGGATGAGTATCGGGAGTAAATCCCGGAAATTTTTTATTCTGACCCTCTATAGAAAATTCGCCCAGTGTTTCTGTTTTTGCATTCCGCGCAATTTTTGAAATAAAATCCGCGGTTTCTTCATCATCCAGCATAATAAGCTTGTGCTGAACATCTTTTATACCTTTCATAGTTGAAATGGAATCTGTAGTTTTAGTGATATATTCATCTAAAATCTTTGTAAATTCTTCTCCGGAAAAATTCCCGCGTAATTTATCCAAATATGAAATGCCAGTTTCGTCCTTGCGCTCAAAACGTTTTATTATCATTTCTTTAAGACGCTCTTTATTATGCTCGTAATATTCTCTTTTGGTAAGCTTTCCCTCTCTTGCTTTTTGCAAAAAAGTTAATCCCTGATATTCTTTATCTAAAACATCGCCGACATTTTTTGAAGATAGTTTTGTTCCCAATACATTTTTTATATTGTCATATCCTTCCGAGATATATCCGTTGTCGGTTCTTCTAATAATATCAATTGCAGACTGCAAATTTTCGGACAGATAATCCATAGACAAATCCTGTGCCTGCTCACGGGTTAGTGTAGTTTTTTGAAACTGATTACCGTGTGAAGCGTCTTTTTCAGCGTGTTCAAGCGTTGTACCTTTTTCAGAAGACAAAGTACCCGTTTTTGAGAATGCAGAGATCTTTTGAGCCTCTGTCATACTTAACGCTCCCTTCTGAACCATTATTGATACCAGAGTTTCACTGCTTATTTTAGCCAATTCAGGGTTCTGAGCGAGATATATGTTAATTTTTTCTTCTACACTAATATTTGTCATATCTAATCTTTTATAACGTCTTATAAAAGTTGATACGGACTTTTGAATATTTTCTTTAACAATCACACAAATTATATTAAAATATCGTTACAAATTGATTTACCCGGCGTAATATGCTACACTCCTTGCTAAGAGAGGGTTTAACATGAAAAACATAATTGTATATACAAGTAAAAAAATTTCAAATCTCGCTGATGTTTTGGCGAAACTTGATGATGTAAATGTAAGAATTGAAGATGCTGAAAAATTAAGAGAATACGAAACTCTCAATCCGGGTTTGATTGTCGTTGAAGATGTTCCGAATATTAAAGACGTTTTGATGGTTACAAAATTCAAAGCTCCTGTCCTTTTTGTAGGCGAAACTTTCAAAGGAACTACCGTTCGTGCGGTTACTTTCGATATGATTAAAACTCCTGTAGATAATGACGAACTCTTAATCAGAGCAAAATCTTTATTAAAAATAAAAGAATTAAGAGAAAAACTTTTACAAGTTTCTACAACTGATGAACTCACAGGACTTCACAACAGAAAATACCTTCAAGAACGTCTTGAACAGGAAATTTCACGCGCAAAACGCTACGGAACTAAACTTTCCTGCTTACTGTTTGACCTTGATTTCTTTAAGGTTGTAAACGATATCTACGGATACGAATGGGGCGATGTGCTTCTTCGTTCTATTGCAGACAAACTCAAACAACTCATTAGAAAAGAAGATATTTTAACAAGATATGGTGATGAAGAATTTCTTCTTATCCTCCCGAACACATCTGAAGAAAATGCATTCCTTTTTGCAGAACGTTTCAGACGTGATATTGAGAAAATGGAATTTATTCCTGCCGGAGAAGAAGAAAGACATCCTATCACAATTTCTGGCGGTATTTCATCATACCCGTGCCTTGAAAATGTAGATGAGGACGTTAATACAATAATCCGCTATGCAGAACATGCTCTGTATAATGCTAAAAAACGCGGGAAAAACAAAATTATTCAATTCTCACAAATTAACTTGGGAGAATAATAAATTTGTCTGATTGGCAAATTATCAATGAAGCTAAAACAACTTTGAAAAGTTGTAAGTATAAAAAAGCGGACCTCGTCCGCCCTTCCTTTCTGAACACTTACAAAGTGTAAAATCTGGTTATTTTTAGGCGATGGAAACACCGCCTTTTTTATTATATAAATCTAAGCAAGTGCCACCAATTTACCCGTTGTTATTCACTATGACAATTCTCTAATCATTTCGTGCGCTTCTTCATTATCAGGGAAATTCTCCGTTACTTTTTCCAACAACTCAAGTGCCGTATCCTTATCCCCAAGTTTCACATCACATTTTGCGATATTAATAATTACGTAAGGATTTAAAGGTTTTCCGTCTAAAATATTGTTAAAAATATTTCTAGCCTGAGCATATTCCCCTAATTCAAAATAAGTTAAACCCAAAAGGTTTTTAACTTCAGGATTACGTTCAAGTTCAAAGGATTTAATCAAGAAGTTTTTAGCATCCTCATAATTTTTCATCAGATAACGAATTTTACCTGCTATATGAAGCAAAAATCCACTCTGAACCGACTTTCCGATTGCTGCATTAATTTGCGCAAGAGCTTTTTCCAAATCGCCCGTGTGCATTTTATTAAGTGCTGAAAATGCCAGAATATCTCCATTTTCAGGCAAAATTGCCAGAGCTTTCTGATAAAATTCGTCTGCTTTTACAAAGTCAGTCGTTGCATGAAGATAATTTGCATATTCATAAAGAATTTCCGCATTATCCGGAGCAAGTTCAATTGCTTTTTCAAATTCGTCTTTTGCATAATCAAACAATCTTCTTGTCAGATAGATAACGCCCAAATCCTTGAGAGCAGGAGCATAT
>USHE01000039.1 GCA_900554385.1 uncultured bacterium
CGGAAGTCCGAAACCAATTCCTTCAATATCTTTTGCTGATAATTAAGTTTCAGTCATCAAGTCACGGATTGCTTGTTTCATGTTGTTAATAGTATATTCGTAACCCATTTCTGCACGGGTTGGAATTGTGTTTGAGTAGCCGATTTTTCCGTCTGAATCTACCAACGCAATTTTTACGTTTGTTCCGCCGACGTCAATACCAATTCTGTTTTTTGCCATTATATTTACTCCCTTTTCTTATACAGCCATAATATAATAATAAGACAAACATAAGTAATGTGAAAGATTGAGCAAAATTTTTATTTAAATGATATAATTTATTTAAACGGAGTTAAGAGCTTATGATGAGTCAAAATAAAAAATTGTCTATAGCATTTTACTGGCACATGCACCAGCCTGTGTATCAGCTTTCGCCTGAGGGAGATTATTTAATGCCGTGGACAAGACTCCACGCCGTTAAAGATTATCTTGATATGGTTACTATTCTCGATAATTTTAAAAATATTAAATTGAATTTGAATGTAGTACCTGTATTGTTGGATGCGTTTATTGATTACAGTGAAAAAGGTTTGCACGATTTGCACTCCCGCTTAACTGTTACTGATGTGAAAGATTTGACGCCCGATGATAAAGAATTTATATTAAATAATTTTTTTGATTCAAATTACAGAACTATGATATTGCCTTATGAAGAATACAACAGACTTTTTCAGAAACGTCAGGCTATGTCGGAAGCTGATATAGATGCGTTTACCAATCAGGAATATTCTGACCTGATGGCACTTTTCAATCTCGCCTGGTTCGATCCGTCGTATAAAAATGAATACCTTGATTTAAAAAAACTGTTTAAAAAAGGTAAGGATTTCACTCTTGAAGACAGACAAAAAATCATTGAAATTCAAAGAGATATTATAAGAAGAATTATTCCTGCATACAGAAATTATGTTGAGAATGGAAAAATTGAAGTTACCACAAGTCCATATTATCACCCGATACTCCCGATTTTACTGGATATTAAAAGTATAAAAATTGCAAACAAAGAAGGGCTTCCTGTAGATTTAAAAATGCCTTTGGATGCAAAAATTCAAACTATCTCTGCCTTAGATAGAATTGAAAAATTAATAGGAAAACGCCCGCGAGGGATTTGGCCGTCGGAGCATTGTGTCAGTCCTAAAGAATTGGATATGTTTAAGGATGCGGGAGTTGACTGGTCTATTTCTGACGAGGGAATTCTTTCTGAATCTATAAACTTTGAATTTGTTAGAGATTTCAAAGGGTATTTGGAAGAACCATATCATCTTTTAAAATCTTACGAGTATAAGAACGGGCTTAAGATGATTTTCCGCAATTCTCTTTTCCCTAATCTTATCGGGTTTGAATATCCAAACTATGATTCTGTACTTGCGGCGAATGATTTGTATGACAGGATAAAAGTAATTCAGAGTAAACTGCTGTCATCGCCTGATGAAAACCATATCTTGACCATTGCAATGGATGGTGAAAATTGTTGGGAAAATTATCCTAATGACGGTATAACTTTCTTGAAAACTTTGTATGAACTTATTGAAAAAGATGATTCTCTTGAAACTGTTTTAATAAGTGATTATATTGATAAAGAAAAAGCTCATAAACCGCTGAAAACTATTGCATCAGGTTCTTGGATTAATAGAAATTTTAAACTCTGGATTGATGAGCCGCTGAAAAATCTGGCATGGAATTATCTAAAGCAGGTTAGAGATGATTTTTGCAAGTATGTTAAAGAAAATC
The DNA here is from genome assembly GCA_900554385.1 of uncultured bacterium. Classification (GTDB taxonomy): domain Bacteria; phylum Cyanobacteriota; class Vampirovibrionia; order Gastranaerophilales; family Gastranaerophilaceae; genus Scatousia. The sequence continues at coordinate 1,768 of USHE01000039.1, forward strand.
CTTACAATCCGAATATAGAACTTGCAAGGAGAGAATTGTTTATAGCAGAAGGCAGTGACTGGTTCTGGTGGTATGGCGAGCCTAATGACTCCGGACGTGATAATATTTTTGATTATATTTTTCGTGAACATTTGAAAAATATTTACCTGTATTTAGGGCTTGATGCGCCTGAATATTTAGATACACCGTTGCTTTCGGCTATTTCAAAACCGTCAAGATATCCTAAAGGCGAAATTACACCTATACTTGACGGGAATGATAAATCCGGTGATGAGGCGTGGCTGAATGCGGGTTGTATCTCAATTCCTGACGGACCTGTTTTAAAAGAAAATAAATTTTTCGACAAAATATGTTTTGGATACGATAAAGATAATCTGTACTTGAGATTTTATGTAAATGATTACATCAAAAATTCTCAGGAATTTTTCAGACGAACTCACCAGATGTATATTTATACAAGAAATTCAAACCGAAAACACTCTCTTTCTCCAATAAGATTAATCAATAAAACGGAGAAAGTGCTTCCTGTTGCAAAGGAAAAATTCCATAACGAAATTCAGCTTTCAATCCATGAGGGTAAGCTTCGGCTTGTAAGATTGGTTAAGGCAATTCCTAATAATTTATGGGTTATTCAAAATTCCAGAGAAATTGCGTCTGTGTTTGATGAGGTAATCGATTTGAAAGTGCCGTTTAATCTTCTTGATGTTGCCTATGGTGAAAATCTGGAGTTTGTGTTTGTGAATGCCAATATCGGTATAAATGATGTCTTTATTCCAAACGAAATGCTTCTAAATATTCGACGGGATTAAATTTTACAGCTGGTCATAAGTGTACTGTGTGAGCGGTGCCGGATTAGATGTAAAAATTTGTAAAACTTTAGATTGAAAATTAAAGAATTTTTTAATTTTGGACGTTATATATACACATAAAAATAAGGAACATTGAAGATGGTTGATTTTTATAACAATATACCTGAACCGCACGGATTGCCCCAGTTAGACAAAGACTACTGGAAAAATCAAAAACAGGTAGATAAACCGGAACAAAACTTATTTGATAATTTGATTAAGACAAATTTTGATGTAGAAAATCTGAAAGGTATATCAGTTTTTACGTCGAAAGAAAAATAAATTTCCTCCTTCTTATGAAAAAAGCCTCCATTTGGGAGGCTTTTATATTATGTAACAATTACTTGCCGGTAGAACCAAAACCGCCTGTCCCTCTTACGGTTTCCGTTAATTCAGTGACAACTTCGATTTTTGCCTGTTCTACTTTTGCGATAATCATTTGCGCAATTCTTTCATCAGGCTGAATGGTGTAAGTTTCATTTGAGATGTTCACGACAGGAATGCAGACTTCTCCGCGGTAATCTTCATCAATTGTTCCGACGCAGTTAATAAGAGTAATTCCGTGTTTGATTGATAGTCCCGAACGCGGGCGGATTTGGGCTTCGTATCCGTGTTCAAGTTCAATTTTTAATCCTGTAGGAATTAACTTTCTCTCAAGCGGTTTTAATATTATCGGTTCGCTGATTGCTGCACATAAATCCATTCCTGCAGCTCCATCAGTCTTATATTCCGGTACAAATCTGTTATGCGCCAATCTTTCAATTTTTAATATTGTCATTATTTTCTCCTTTTAGTTAAGTATAGCATAATGTCCATCAGGATTGACAATTGTTAAAAAAGAGTTATAATGAATATATAGGGAAAAGACCTTAAGAGGTCGTAACTCTTAAAGTCTTTCTTCGTTCCCTATAACCATATTAAAATGATTTTCAAAAGTGCTATCAGTGCGATGATGGCACTTTTGATTATTTTTATGGTCATATTATCACCCCCTTTGCAACCGGTTTCTTCGTAACTTGCGTGTGTCACAGGGAATGCGGAACTAATCCGTATTAATTATAGGTATTTATCTTTAATTTGTCAATAAATTACGGAGTTATTATTAAACTTATTTTTAATGTAAAAAAGCGGGATGTTTAAGTCCCGCTTTTGTTTTTATGCGTTTACTTTTCGTTTTTAATTTCTTCCTCAACTTTTGTAAGAATTTCGTCGAGTTTGGCAGCATCTTTAATTCCGCCTTGTGCAAAATTAGGTCTACCGCCGCCGTTTGCACCTGTGAAGCGTGCAATTTCACCGACAATTTTTCCTGCATTTACGCCTTTTTTAACGAAACTGTCAGAAACTTTTACTGCAACCGTTCTTTCTGACGCCAGAACGATAATGCTTTCGCCGAGTTTCTGTGCCATAAATTCTATACCGGTTTTAATAGCATTTCCATCTATGTTTTCAATTTTTGAAATAAAGAGTTTTCCGCCTTCGATTTCTTCGGCTTTTGAAAGGAATGTTGCAAATTTTGCACGGGCATTTTCCTCTTTTGCAGTTGCAAGTTCTTTTTGGAGTTCTTTATTTTCTTCCTGAAGTTTTTCGACACGTTCTACAATTTCATCATAGTGTGTTTTGAACATCAAAGAAAGTTTATCTATTTCTTTTACCTTTGCATTCATAAATTCAAACGCCGCACGAGAAACAGCAAGTTCAATACGTCTTGTTCCTGCCGCAATTGAACCTTACGAAACTAATTTTACAAGTCTTAAGAAGCGGGTAATTCATCCGTCTTTAACTGCCCTAAATTCTATGTAAATACAAGTTTCGTTGCCTATAGAAACTACCCTTACGACATCATCATATTTCTCGCCGAATAAAGCTGTCGCACCGGTGAGTTTTGCCTGTTCAATGTCCATAACATCGGTATGAACATTCAACCCTCTGGCAACCCAATTATTGAGAATTTCTTCGACTTTGAAGATTTCTTCAGGCGTCATTGCGCGTGAGAATGTGAAGTCAAATCGCATTCTGTCGGGTTCAACCTGAGAACCTGCCTGATGAACTTCATCGCCGAGAACTTTAATTAAGGCAGCTTGAAGCAAGTGAGCTGAGGTGTGGTGAAGTCTGATTTCTTCACGGCGGGCGATATCAATTTTTGCTTTTACTGTTTCGCCGATTGTGATTTCACCGTTAATGACTTCGGAGCGGTGTACGAAAAGATTATTAACTTTAAAAGTTGTTAAAACTTCTGCTTTCAAATTTTCATTTTCGATAAATCCGCAGTCACCTATTTGACCGCCGCATTCTGCATAAAACGGAGTTTTATCAAGAACGATGTCGACGTATCCTTCGCCTTCGATTGTTGCTAGAATTTTAGCGTCACATTCGTTTTCTTCATATCCGACGAATTCTGTTGAGCCGACTTCTTCTTCAAGTTTTGCGTATTTCATATCGCCGGTAACGCTGATTTTTGCGGTTGCAGCTTTTGCTCGGTCTTTTTGTTCCTGCATAGCTTTTTTGTAACCGGCTTCGTCAACTTTTAAGCCTTGTTCTTCTGCGATTTCTTTTGTAAGTTCAAACGGAAATCCGAAAGTATCATAAAGTTTGAATGCACTGTCACCGTCAATATCTTTTTTATTTTCGATAAATTCATCGAGCATTTTATAACCGCGATCGAGAGTTTTGGCGAAGCGTTCTTCTTCTTTTTTAATTGTGTCTATAATTTTCTGTTTATTTTTAACTAAATCAGGATAAGCTTCTCCGTAGTTTTCGACTACTACGTCCACAAGTTTGTAGAGGAAAGGCAAATCCATACCGAGAATTTTTCCGTGGCGTAATGCACGGCGTAAAATCATACGGAGTACATAGCTTCTGCCTTCGTTTCCCGGGATTACACCGTCAGAAATCAAGAACGAAACGCATCTTGCGTGGTCTGTGATAATTCGCAAAGACACATCAGTTTTTTCTGATTTTTTGTAAGGAACTCCGCTCATTTCGGAAACTTTATCCAGAATAGGTTTCAAAAGGTCTGTTTCAAATGTTGAAGCAACGCCCTGACAAACCATTGTAATACGTTCCAATCCCATACCTGTATCAACGTTTTTATGTTCAAGCGGTGACTGATTTCCTTCTTCATCCTGATAGAGTTCTGTGAAAACCAAATTCCAAATTTCTACCCATCTGTCGCATTCACAAGTATCAATACCGCAGTTCGGGTGGTCGCATTTGTACTGTTCTCCGAGGTCATAGTGAATTTCTGAACAAGGTCCGCAAGAACCTGATGCACCCGGAGGACCCCAGAAGTTATCTTTTTTACCTTTTCTTTTAATTCTTTCTGCCGGAACGCCTACGCTTCTCCAGATATCGTAAGCTTCGTCATCAGTTTCGTAAATTGTAATCCAGAGTCTGTCTTTATCAAGTTTGAGAACTTCTGTTACGAATTCCCAAGCCCAAGGAATAATTTCTTTTTTATAATAATCCCCAAACGAAAAGTTACCGAGCATTTCAAAGAAAGTATGGTGGCGTGGAGTGCGTCCTACATTTTCTATATCAGAATCTTTACCGCCGGCTCTTGCGCATTTTTGGCTGGAAGTTGCACGAGCAGGGTCGTACGGGGATTTTACAATCCCTAAAAATATCGGCAAAAATTGCAGCATACCAGCAGTTGTCAATAGTACTGTAGGGTTGTCAGGCACAAGGCTGGAACTTTCTACAATTGTGTGCTGGTGTTTATTTTTGAAGTAATCTAGATATAACTTTCTTATTTCATTTCCGGTTAGCATAATTATTAATTCCTCTTTGGTTTAATACATCTGCTAAAATCATATATTAAACAAAGATGTTATGCAAAGAAAATTTATTTAGGCAGATTGTTGAAATAATCCTTTTCGGTTAGAGCTTTTGCTGTGCAGCCAAGTCCATTTTTTACTGAAGTACTAGTGTGAGAGCAGTATTCATCTTCCGGAAATATCGAATTTTCCACACCCATTGGAAGAAGTTTGCCTGTATTTTGATTAATTTCAAACATAAAGAAATCATGTCCAAATCTGTTAGGACGTTTTTTCCAGCCGTTTACGTCAATACAGATAAAGAATTTTCCGGCTGTATCCTGATCGCTGGTACTCGTATCAAAGAAGATAAAACTCCCGTCTGTTATTGACATAATTCCATCATTGCAATATCCGCTTGCGTTGGCAGATTTCGCATTATAACTTTTATAATTGTTCCTTATGAAAGTTGTACCATCTGTTCCTGAGTAGGCTTTTAGCGGAAATATTGACAGTGGACAGTTTTTCTGACCATCAATGCAAATTGAGGACTGTTTATATTGCTTTTGCATATAGTTTATAAATTTTGTAAACTCGCCCTTATTCATATCGGCTGTTGTCCCGATATAAAATCCGCTGCCTCCGTATTCTTGTAAGAATATACTCTGTATTGCTTGTCCGAGTTGTGAATATGTCTTTTTAAAAGCGGTTTCAAGCTCTTTATTCTTTGTGTTATTAATAACTGTCGGGAGAGTCATTGCAGCAACTACGCCGATTATTCCGAGAGTAATTAGAACTTCTGCAAGGGTAAATCCTTTTAATTTAAGCTTTAACATTATATTTCCTCCAAGAATTTAAAGTATCTATTTATATAATATCATATTTAACTTTAAAAAACAATAGAAACTTAAATAAATACTTTATGTTTTTACCCTTTAGTTTTAGCAAATAATTTATGGAAAGGGTAATGCGGATGGATATCAAAAAACAACTTGGTAAAAAAATTCAAACTATACGTAAATCACAAGGCTTTACGCAGGAAAAACTTGCGGAAGCAATAGGAATAGAACCTCCGAGTTTGAGTTATATTGAAACAGGCAAATTTGCTCCGTCTGCCGAAACATTGCAAAAATTATCAGAGGTTTTAAATGTCGCAATTTGGGAGTTTTATTATTTTGAAAATATCAGCAAGGAAAAAATGATTGAAACATTATCTGAGGCAATGGCTGAGGATGATAATTTAACCAGAATTTTTTATAACCTTTACTTGTCAATTAAATTTAACAAAAAATTTTAATCAGTACATTATACAAAGTTGACATTAGTACTTGATAATAATATTATTAGGTTATTATGCCTAAGGTATCGATTATAGTTCCTGTTTATAATGTTGAGAAATATTTGCCAAAGTGTCTTGAAAGCCTTGTTAATCAAACGTTCAAGGGTATTGAGATTATTTGCGTTGATGACGGTGCCACCGATGGTTCTGCCGATGTCTTAACTTCTTTTGCACAAAAGGATGACCGTATAAAAATTATTACAAAAGAGAATGGCGGATTGTTTTCGGCACGCCATGAGGGCATGAATTATATTAATGGCGATTACACAATCTTTGTAGATTCAGACGATTGGGTTTGCGAAAATCTTGTGGAAAAATGTCTTGCCGTTGCGGCTGATGATGAGCCTGATATTATTGTATTCGGAGCTTATTCAGTTCGTGAAAAAAATGGCAAAGTTCTCTGCAAACGAGGCGGATACGATTTCTCTAAAATCCCTCGTAAATATCGTGGCGGCAGATGCTTTAATAAGAATGATTTTAAAAAGGATATTTTTAAATTTCCTCCGACAGCTTGGAGCAATAAGTATCGCTCGGAATTTCTTTTAAAATATAATATAAGGTTTCAAGAAATTAAAAATGGCGAAGATCAGCTGTTTTTTATTCATTCAATGCTTTGTGCTAATAAGATTAAAGTCGTTGAAGATAATCTTTATTACTATATAAAAAGCCGTGCGGGGGCGATTACTGCCGTTAATAAAAAAACAAGTCTTTCGCCTATCTATAATGTTTATGAGATTGAAAAACTTCTGGAAAATTTAGGAGTTGAAGAAAAATATAAAAAATTTATTATTGGAAAATATTTTAAAAAATCGCTAAGCTGGTATACAAAAGCTTCTGATGAAATTGAGGAAAATTTTTATAATGAGCTTTTAAAGCTTCAAAAGTATTTGGATGAAAAGTATTCCGGCTGTTGGTGGAGTAAGTTTGTTATTGAAAGACGAATTTCATACACAAAATTAAAACTAAAATTATTGTTAGCAGAATTATTAGGAGTAATTAAGTGAGTGAGATAAAAGTTTCTGTTGTTGTACCTGTCTATAACGTAGAAAAATATTTAAGACAATGCCTTGATTCTATAGTAAATCAAACGCTTAAAGAAATTGAAATTATATGCATAAACGACGGTTCAAAAGATAGTTCGTTAGAAATTTTAAAGGAATTCGCCCAAAAAGATTTGCGTATAAGAATTGTTGATAAGGAAAATGAAGGGATTTCAGCTGCGAGAAATCAAGGAATGGAACTTGCTAACGGAGAATATATAAGTTTTATCGATTCTGATGATTGGATTAATGAAACTTATTTGGAAGCTCTATACACTGCAGCTAAAAAGTATGACAGTGATATAGCGTGCAGTAGTATAATAAGGGTTACAGGCAAAAGAAGAAGGAATAAATTAATATATAAACAGGAAGAATTTACAAAAGATAGAGATAAAAAAAATGAATTAACTAATGCTCCGATTTATAGTTATGTTTGGAATAAAATTTATAAGCGTGAAACGCTTTTAAACAGCGAGGTTAAATTCCCTATAGGTCGTGTATATGAGGATGTAATCTGGTGTTTAAAAGCCATCTATTATCTGGATGGTGTGGTAACAGTACCGACAGCGGTTTACTATTACCGTAAAAATCCGACATCAATAATGTCCAGTAAATCAGCGCAAAATGTAAAAGATTATGAAATTTCAGAAAAAGAAATGCTGGAATTTGCCAAAGAAAAAAATCTAAAACTTTTAGAAGGCTACAAATATTCAAAGCGCGACAGATATAGATTTTTAGGAATAACGGTTATGAAGCGTTTTTATTATTATCCTGACATAATAGAGTATTGCTTGCTTGGATTTATCCCAATATATCGCGGCAAAATAAAATCGCAAAAATAAATATTGCAAAAGAAAATGTTTATGATAACATAAAGACAAGAGGGATGAATACAGATACCCCACAGAAACCAAACGTCTGGAAAATTCCTCTGGATCCAAGCCCTGGTAGCTCAGCTGGATAGAGCAACCGCCTTCTAAGCGGTAGGTCATGCGTTCGAATCGCATCCAGGGTATTTGTACAATATAAGCGGGTTTTAACCCGCTTTTTTAATGCAAAATTTCATTAATTTTATATTAATTGTCGGAGAATTGTCGTAATAAAATTCAAAAAGATTAAAAAATGTACTAAATATTTTTATTTTTAGTAGTTTTCTTACACTATAAAAACAAAAAATAAAAACCCTATGGTTAATGTGGTTAATCTGGTTAATGTAAGACTATGAGAGAGTTTTCAGATTAACCGTTTCGGTGAGTGTAGTTAATGTAAGTAAAATCTATACTTTCAGAAATAGTCTATTTTAAAACCCTTGCTATAAGCGACATTCACACATTAACCGTGCTTGGTAAAAATAAATTAAAAACTCTTGAAATTTATATCGTATAGTTATAAAAATATGCTATAATATTATTATAACAAGTATCTTAAATATAGGAGAAATAATATGTCTATTGGTGAGTTATTTATAGAGTTAGGTGTTGTAGGAAATCCTGAACAAGTTGAAAAGTTTAATAAAAAGATTAAAGAAACCGCAAAGAGTATGGATTTAACTCTGAAAAGTACGATTAAAGCAAATGGAGGGATACAAGATTTAGAAAAAGGGTTTAAGACATTTATTGCAACAGTTAAAGCTTTGCCGGTATTATGGGTAATAAATCAGCTGGCTAATTTAACAACCGAGCTTACACAGACTAATCAAGCCATGCTTGACTTAACCCGTACATCAGATATTGCACTGGGAAAATTCCAGAAATGGGGCAGTATCGGCAAAATGCTCGGGGTAGAGAATGCAGACCAGCAGCTTGAAGGGTTAAATCAAAGAATGTTTGATTTAATGCTGACAGGAGAGGGTGCAAGAGGCTTTCAGCTTGCGGGGATTAATCCGGTTGGGCAGGATGCCGAAGGTGTGCTTGAACAACTACGGGCACGTGTAAGCAGGATGAACGACACAACGGCTACATACCTTCTACAGCAAATGGGCTTAGACCCCAGAATGTTACACCTTTTAAGGCTGACAAGACAAGAATTTGACGGGTTGAGTGAAGCTATTCGGAAATACCAGCTTTCCCCCGATGATACAAAGCGTATTCAAGCGTTTAATATTCAAATTCAGATAGCCGGAATAAAACTAAGGTATTTGAAAGATAAAGCAATTATGGCGTTAATGCCAGCGTGGACGCAGTTTATGGCGAGTTTAGCCAGAGTAACCGAAGGACTCGAAACTGCCGTAAAATGGGTAACGGATTTTATAAGCAAATCTCCTGGCTTGCAGAGTGCTTTAAAGGGTGTTGCTGTTGCCCTGGGAATAATATTTGCTGTTGCTCATCCTCTGCTTGCCCTCTTTGTGGCGTTGTACCTTATAATTGATGACGTTATGGCTTATTTTAACGGCGGGCGAAGCCTCACAGGCGCATTCATGTATAAACTGGACGACTACATCCAAGAACTCAAAGACAAATTCGGCGACCTTTCGTTAGACAAGGTAATTCCGCAGGTAATACTTGATGTAGGTGAGGTTATAATCAAAGCCGGTAAGGTAACATTAGAGAGAGCACATCGACAAGCGTTAAAGGGTTTGGTTTCTGATAATGTCATTACTCAGGTTTTAAGAGATACAAATCATCCGCATGCCGCGGACTATTTAAATACGTTACTAAAAAGCGGTCCATTTCAAATGGTACAAACAATGTACGCTCTTACGGTTCTACAGCTTGAAAAATTAAAAGAAATTCAAGAACAAAGCGGAACAGCAACAGGCGGAGCGGCGCCAATACTCGGTTACACCGGAAACCTTCCAAATCTTGACAATATGTTTATAAGCCCGGCTATGCAGCGTAATATATCTAATTCAAACACTACCACTAACACTGATAACAGACAGATTAATCAAAATATTTCAATACAATCAAGCCAACCTGTCTATGACATCCAAAACCAACTAACATATGCGCGTAACGCAATGGCGGCAGGCTGGGTGTAAGGAGGATTCTATTATGTCAACACAAACACCATTATTAGAGACCGGGATAACAGTAACAGCTACAGCCACTGCAGCAGATGAGCTGTTAATAAAAAATCAGACAGGCTTATATTTTGATATAATTAACGAACATTCCGTATCTATACAAAACCAGATAACAGATAACTATATTGAGAATAACACCGCGATACAAGACCATATAGCACAGAATCCTACTGTAATCTCATTGAGAGGTTTGTCGGGGGAAGTTGTATATACACCGCCGGTAACAGCTTTAAATTGGATGTATTCAAAGGCTAATACAGCTATTCAGAAGACATTCAACTCCGGTAACATGATGGCTAATACGAACATCCTGACAGATAAATTAACAGCAATTCCGGCCTTGTTGCCGCCTGTAGATAACGTTACGCAGATGGCAAAAAATGTCGTTCAATATGTTGAGGCTTCTGTTGATAGATATGTAAAAATCGTCAAAAATTTTACATCTGACCTTGACCGTCAGACAAGACTGGAACAGATATACAATGACCTGATAGCCTTGAGGGCTGCAAATGTTCTTATGTATGTAGAAACTCCCTATGCAGTTTTTCAGGATATGGCTATACAATCAATAACCCTGCATCAGGGAGACCAGAATTACATTACAGACATTGAGCTGACCCTAAAACAAATCAACTTTGCAACAACCTACACGACAAAACCTGATGAAAGTGTTATGGCGAAATATAACGCTATGCAAAGAACAGAAGAAGCTAACCACGGAAAGGCGCCGGGGGTTGAGGTCAACAGGGATTCTATTTATAATTATCTAAATGGATGTTGCCTTCAGATGTTCCTGTAAGTAACTATAAAAAGAAATAAATATGGCGGTGGCACTTATGGAAGCGGCTTTAAGCAAGATTAGATCAAACTTTAAAATTGCTATATAAGAAAACC
>USHE01000040.1 GCA_900554385.1 uncultured bacterium
AATTTCAGCATCATTTAGGGCATCTTCCGGCCTTAGTCTGAAATATCGTTTCAAGTTCGGAACAGGAATTTTATAATGCTCAATTTTATTAACATTCCCTTTTACTGTCAAAATATCCGGTGATATAGAATTATTTCGCTCAAAAGAAATATCATTTGACTTTGAGTAATCCGTAACTGTTAAATTCATAAAAGTTACAGGATAGAAAAATTTAGAATAAACTTTCCCGGGCGCACCGTTAGAAGTTGGAGCGACAAAGATATAAAGAAGATTTCCGTCAATATTGTAAGAACCGAATTTCGGCATAAGCGGATTTAAATCATCATCCCACTGCCAGCCTTCGCCCCACTCTACACCATCTACGATATAATCATCAATATAGATATTTTTAGGCTCGAGAATTTTTTTATCCTTTGCGTCATTCATAAGTTTTGCCAAATCTTTTTCACGCAAATAAGGATCAGCACCAAGCTTTATAAACAGTTCATTATTTGTATTTTTATACAAAGAGGTTTCGAAATTATAATCAGCACCCAATGTATCAAGCGCTGCCGCAAGAGTAACAATTTTTTGTGTGGAAGCCGGGCTTAAAAGCCTGTTCTGGTTTAACTCATAAACAGCTTTTCCATTTTCAATATTTTTAACAGAAATAGAAATAGTATCTTTTTTAACATTCGAATTAGCTATTGCTTTGTTAATATTATCAACAGCATGTGCTGCAGAAAAAAGATAACAAGACAGCATAATCCCTAACGTACACAAGAATTTCCTCATACGGATATAACCTCATAATTTTCTCTGATATCATTCAGTATAGTACAAACTTTTCTATATTCATACATAGGCGAGAAATCAATGACACAAGACATAATACCTTCTCTCTGATCTTTAATCTCCGCAATTGTTTCTCCGCAAAAATCATAGATGCGTGAATGACCTATATTAAACTCGCCGTCTTTAATTTCTCCGGATTGAGTCAGGGCAACCATATAACACTGGTTTTCTACAGCTCTTGCACCTGTAAGGTATTCCCACGGAATTGGCTTTTTAAGCCCCCAGGCTGCCATATTCACGAGTAAATCAGCACCTGCTAAACGGTATGCCCTGAATATTTCAGGAAACCTAATATCATAACAGATTGTTAAACCTATTTTTACACCGACTAAAGTTACCATAACAGGAGATTTACCAACATTGATAAAATCACCTTCTCTACATCCGCAATAAGAGTATAGGTGATTTTTAGAATAAGTTGCAACAAGCTCCCCTTGTCGATTGATTACAGGGCAAGTATTAAAACAACTGCCATCATCACATTTTTCTATAAAACTCCCGCCCAGAATATTAACATTAAACTCTTTAGCTATTTTTGAAAGAAATTTTATTGTATCACTGTTGAAAAGAGGTTCTGCACATTTTGGAAAATCGTCACAAGACCATCCGACAGTCCACACCTCAGGCAAGATAAGAAAATCACTATCCTCGGGCAAATCTTTTTTAACAATGCTGTAAACTTTGTCATAATTTGCAAATCTATCACCAATTACGGACTGCATCTGCAAAGCAGAAACTTTTATGACTTTTTCTTCTTCTTCCATAACTTATTCTTCTTTGCCTCCCTGTAAACATCAGGAATTCTTTTTTGCAAATCTTCAAGAGAAGATTTTAATTTGAGTTTAATATCCGCAATTTGTTCACTCGTAGCATCCGCAGGAACATATATCGGATCACCATAAAGGTTAACGATTTCGGCATAACCTATAGGTGCAGTCATTTTATCCCACGACGGCAGAGTAAAAAACATTTTATCTTCACAATACCAGGTCATAGGTACAATCGGCGCACCTGACATCTGTGCAATTTTAATGGCACCGTTTTTTATGGTATGTAACGGTCCTCGTGGACCATCAACAGTAATTGAAACACATTCACCAGCTTTCAGCCGTTCAATCATCTGCATAGATGCTTCAACCGCACCGCGGCTTTTAGAAGAACCTCTTGCCGTTTTAAACCCAATAGCTTCACAACCTGCGGCAACAAGATCTCCGTCATTAGAGGTACTTATCAATATACTAACTTCTCCGTGGTTTGGAACTCCAAAAATAGAAAACTGATCGGAATGCCACATTGTATATACGCATGGGAATTTATTCGGATTGTTTATCTCCACAATATTGGTTAAATGCTTCTGTATCTGCATATAACCAACAATAATCCCTTTCAAATATTTAAGATTATCTTTGCTTACTAATCTAACCATAAAATGAATATATCACAAACTTAAATTTATGGCAAAAAGGAAATAACTGAATTCTCATCTCTTTGGCGTACTTGCGAAAAAAGTTTTTTGCAGTATAATCGGAGCAGATACATGTATATAATATAAGGAAAAAACAATGAAAGTTACAGTTGAAAATGAAAAAGAAAATTTAGTTAAATTAAATATTACAATTCCTGCAGAAGAAGCTACATCTGCTTATAATTCCGCAGTAAAAAGAATATCTCAGCACGTCAGCATCGATGGTTTCAGAATGGGCAAAGCTCCAAGAAATATGGTTGAAGCTCGTGTAGGCGTTGAAAGAATTAAACAAGAAGCTATTGAATCTTTGATGCCGAAAGTTGTAAATGATGCAGTTGCAGAAAATAAATTGGACTTAATTACACAGCCATATATCACATCTTATGACTTTGAATTAGGTAAAGACTTAAACGTTACTGTTAGTGTAGAAACTAGACCGGAAGTAACTTTGGGTGAATATAAAAACATTAAAGTTGAAGCAGATGATGTTCCGGAAAGAGAAGATGCTTACGACAAAGCTATTGAAAACTTGAGAAACCAATTTGCAGAAGATAAACTTGTTACTGACAGAAAAACCATAGCAACAGATATTGTAAATATTGATTTCGACGGTTCTTCAAACGGTGAAAAAATCAAAGGCGGCGAAGCTAAAGGTTACAGATTAGACTTAGGTCATTCAAACTTCATCCCTGGCTTTGCAGAACAACTCGTTGATAAAAACGCAGGCGATGAATTTGATATTGATGTAACTTTCCCTGCAGATTACCACGATGAAAAACTGAAAGGTCAAAAAGCTACTTTCAAAATCAAAATTAACGAAATAAAAGAAAGAGTTTTACCTGAAATTAATGATGAATTTGCTCAAAAAGTAGGGTTAGACAATCTTGAAGCATTAAAAGAAGATATCAAAAAACACCTTGAACAAACAAGAGAAAATGCAAAAAGAGCAAATGCAGAAAATGCAGTTTTCAAAAAAGTTATTGACGGCGCAAGCGTTGAAATTTCAGAAAGAATGATTGACAGAGAAGCTCAATCCCTTTTGGCAGAATACAAAAACAGACTTGCCGCTCAAGGTATCAGCTGGGAAATGATTACAAAAACTCAGAGCGAAGATGAAATAATGAAATCTATTCGTGAAGATGCCGAAAGCAGAATTAAAAATTCTCTTGTTATTGACAAAATAGCAAAACAAGAAAAAATCACTCTTGCTCAAGAAGATATTACAAAAAAATTCAGCCAGCTTGGTGCAGCATACGGAATCTCTCAACAGGAAATCATCCAGCAAATTGGTAAAAACCCTGAAATTTTGAGTTCTTTATCTCAACAAGCAATGAATGATAAAGTTAAAGATTTCTTGATGAACAACAACAAAATTGAATACGTTGCTCCAAAAGAAGTTGAAAATAAATAAGACTAAAATTATAATGAAATAAGAAAGGGAAATTAAATCATGAGTTTTGTACCTGTAGTAATTGAACAATCAAGCAGAGGCGAACGTTCTTTTGATATATTCTCAAGACTATTGAGAGAAAGAATTATCTTCTTAGGAACTCCTATTGATGATATGGTAGCAAATCTTATCGTAGCTCAAATGTTATTGCTTGACAGCGAAAACCCGGAAAAAGATATTATGTTGTATATCAACAGCCCTGGCGGAAGCGTAACTGCAGGTTTTGCAATCTATGATACAATGCAGCACATTAGAGCAGATGTTTCAACAATTTGTTTGGGACAAGCTGCTTCAATGGGTGCATTCCTCCTTTCTTCAGGAACAAAAGGTAAAAGACTTGCACTTCCTCACTCTCGTGTGTTAATTCACCAACCGTTAGGCGTTGCGCAAGGTCAGGCTACCGATATAGAAATTCAGGCAGCTGAAATTATCAGAATTAAAAAATCTTTGAATGAAATTTTAGCTTCCAATACCGGTCAGTCAATCAAAAAGATAGAAAAAGATACTGACAGAGATTATATTATGACTCCGGCAGAAGCTCTTGAATATGGTATGATTGATAAAATCGTAACCCGTGACGCTATTAAATAATATCAAATGCATTTAAAGAAAGGGTAAAAAATGCCAAAGCACGATGACAGCAGATTAAAATGTTCATTTTGTGGAAAATCACAGGATCAGGTAAAAAAACTTATAGCCGGACCTGAAGTTTATATTTGTGATGAATGCGTTGAACTTTGCAACGAAATTCTTGATGAAGAATTTTTCGAAAACAAAGACAAAGACGGAGAAAAATCCGACGAACTCAATGCTGAAAAACCTATTCCAAAGCCTCACGAAATTAAGGCTTACCTTGACCAATACATTATAGGGCAAGACGATGCGAAAAAGGTTTTGTCAGTAGCTGTATACAACCACTATAAACGTTTAAAACACAACAAGTCTGCTGATTTAAAAAATAATGTAGAAATCCAAAAATCAAATATTCTGCTTGTAGGTCCTACAGGTTCAGGTAAAACGTTATTGGCTCAGACTTTGGCAAAAATGCTTGACGTACCTTTTGCAGTTGCAGATGCTACAACCTTAACCGAAGCCGGTTATGTTGGGGATGATGTCGAAAACATCCTGCTTAGACTTTATCAAAATGCTGATTTTGATTCAGCAAAAGCTGAACGCGGAATTATTTATATAGACGAAATTGATAAAATTTCAAGAAAATCAGAAAACACATCAATTACCCGTGATGTATCCGGAGAAGGCGTTCAACAAGCGTTACTGAAAATGATAGAGGGTACAGTTGCACATGTTCCTCCTCAGGGCGGAAGAAAACACCCGCATCAGGAATTTATTGAAGTCGATACTTCAAATATTCTGTTTATTGTGGGTGGTGCGTTTGTAGGTTTGGAAAAAATAATTGAAAGACGCGCTCAAGTAGGAAGCTCTGTAGGTTTTGGAGCAAAAGCACCTATGTCACAGGCTGAAAAAGAAGCAAATGCAGCAAAATTGTTAAAGAAATTACAGCCGGATGATTTATTGAAGTTTGGTTTAATACCTGAATTTATCGGTCGTATTCCAACTTATGCCGTACTTGACCCACTTAGTGAAAAAACATTAAAAATGATTTTAACAGAACCAAAAAATGCTGTATTAAAGCAGTATAAATGCTTATTGGAAATGGACGGCGTAGAACTTGATTTTGAACCTGACGCAATTGATTTGATAGCGCAGGAAGCATTAAAACGTAACACAGGTGCAAGAGCTTTAAGAGCAATTGTGGAAGAAATAATGCTTGATGTTATGTATGACGTTCCTTCAAAAGAAAACAAGGATAAATTCGTTGTAACAGCAGATATGGTAAAGAACCGCAACTCGGGGGAGCTGATACAGCTGCCGACGAAAACCGACAGCTCTAAAGAAATTATTGCATAAGAACGTTTTTTATTTGCGAAATATTAGGACTAGATATGGGAAATGAAAAAACTTTAATCTTAATAGACGGTCACGCATTGGCCTTTAGACAATATTTTGCACTGGAAAGAACGAACATGAAGACGACAGATGGCACACCAACATGGGCTGTCTACGGCTTCTTTAAAGCCATATTCGACCTTTTAAAAAATACGAAACTTAAGGCTGACGCAATCGCTGTGGCTTTTGATGTAAGCCATCACACATTCAGAACCGAAAAATACGCCGAATACAAATCAAACAGAGAAGCGATGCCTGATCCGATGCGAGTTCAGATGGAACTTATTTATGAAGGATTAAGGGCATTTAACATCCCGATATATACAAAAGAAGGCTTTGAAGCAGATGATGTTATCGGAACTATCTCAAAAGAAGCTTGTGAACTCGGACATAAAGTTCTTATCCTAACAGGGGATCAGGATGCATTTCAGCTTGTAGATAAAGAAGGCTGTATTAAGGTTATCCTTCCTGCAAGAGGCGAACTTATTGAATACAACTGGAATACTATCTACGATAAATTAGGAGTCTATCCGGATCAGGTAATTGACTATAAGGCACTCAGAGGGGATACTTCAGACTGTATTCCGGGGATAAAAGGGATTGGCGAGAAAATGGCGCAGAAACTTCTTTCCAGATACTACACACTGGAAGAAGTCTTGGAGCATTGCGAAGAAATTCCGGAAAAAGCTTTAAAAGCCAAAATATGCTCCGGCAAAGAAGATGCCCTTCTCAGCCAGTATCTTGCAACAATTGTAAGAAATCTTGACGTGAATTTTGACTTTAATAACACGGTTGTAGAACTTCCCGACATAAAAAAAGTTACAGAATTTTTGAAAACGATGCAATTCTACAGTTTCATAAAAAATATAAATGAAATTCTTACATCATTTAACAAAGATGCAGTGCTTATTAACAGCGAACTACCACCTCAAGCAGCTGAAAACGGTCAATTACAGCTCGGTATCTTTACACAGGCTGTACAGGCAGAAATTAACAAATCAAACACAACTTCACTTAATTATTCTCAAAAACTTATCACAGACAGCGAAGATTTTGAACAACTGCTTGCTAAACTACAACAACATACAGCAGCAGCGTTTGATATAAAAGCAGATATAAAAAGTGCGATTGATAACAATATAATTGGCATAACACTGGCGGTAAACAACTGTTTAAATGCAAATGACAATTTAACAATTACAGGCAATGAAAAAAATGAAATTTTTTATATACCGCTGCTACATACAACTTTACAAAATCAATTGAATTCCAGCTATGTACTGCAAAAACTTAAACCATTTTTTGAAAATGAAAATGTCAAAAAAATAACGTACGATTCCAAAACAAAATATAATATCTTAAGAACGCATGGAATAAATATCACAGGAATAAAGTTTGACGTATTACTTGCAAGCTACATAAAAAATCCGTCAAGAAAACATGAACTTGATGTTCAAAGTATGGAACATCTTGAGCATGCAATCTGCGAATTTGCACCATTTGAAAAAGACAAGAAAAAGCGGATAAAATTTGAAAATGCAGATATAAACAACGCATTAAGCTGTACAGCTGATGAAACCGCCACCGTAATAGACTTAACAAAATTTTGGTTGGAAAAACTTGACAGCGACGAATTAAAAGTGCTTTATGATATTGAAATGCCTATAGCAAAAGTTCTTGCAGATATGGAATTTGATGGAGTGTGTGTAGACACAGGCTATCTCGCACAGCTTTCAAAAAGCATGGAACATACTTTGCATAAACTTGAACGCAAAATTTATGATGAAGCAGACTGCGGGTTTAACATAAATTCACCGCGTCAGGTTGGCGAAATTCTGTTTGAAAAAATGGGGCTAAAAAGTAAGAAAAAACGCGTAAGAGGACATTATTCGACAAGTGCGGAAATTTTGGAAGAACTAGCTCCGGACTATAACATTGCACGTCTTATTCTTGAATACAGAAAATATTCTAAATTAAAATCAACGTATACAGATGCCCTGCCCGCATTGATAGATAAAGATGGCAGAATACATACAACATATAATCAGACAATCACTGCAACAGGACGTTTGTCTTCTTCAAATCCTAATTTGCAGAATATACCTATAAGAACTGAAGAAGGCAACAAAATCAGAACGGCGTTTGTTCCGGAAAACAAATCAAAATTTGTAATTTTATCAGCAGATTATTCACAGATTGAACTCCGACTTCTTGCTCACATTTCAAAAGACAAACATCTTATTGAAGCCTTTAAATCAGGAATAGATGTACATACACTTACTGCATCAAAAGTTTTTGAAGTTTCTATAGAAGAAGTCACAAAAGAAATGCGCTATAAAGCTAAAGCCGTCAACTTTGGAATAATCTACGGTCAAAGTAAATACGGTCTGGCAAAAGCTCTTGGTATTTCAAACAGTGAAGCTGAAAATTTTATAAATAAATATTTTGCCTCATACCCAAAAATAAAAGCCTATATGGAAGCTACTGTAAAAAGAGCAGAAATTGACGGTTATGTCGAAACGATTTTTGGAAGAAAAAGATATTTAAAAGATGAATTGGAAAGCTCTAATGCAATGATTAGAGAATTTGCAAAACGTGCAGCTATAAACCAGCCAATGCAAGGCACAGCTGCAGATTTAATAAAAATTGCAATGATTGATTTTGCAAAAAAATTGAGAGAGAACAATTTAAAATCAAAAATGATTATACAGGTTCACGATGAACTTGTCGTTGAAGTCGCAAAAGAAGAACTGGAAACAGTTAAAGCTTTAATTCGTGAAGCAATGGAACTAAACCAGCCGCTGGAAGTTCCGCTTGTTGTCGATATAAATACGGGTGACACATGGAAAGAATAAAATATTTATTTATAATTTTTATGACAATTCTATTATCAGGATTTGGGAATTATGCATTTTCAGAAGATTTACCCGTGACAGAACTGGTAACCCCTCAAAGTGTGGAATTCGAAACTTGTACAAAACAATATAACCTGCCTCCGGAAAAATTGTATTATCTTACGGCTGGTGCAATTAATGCAAATAGGTTTCAAGTACAGGAAATCCAATCCAAAACAGGATATATTCTGTTCAAAGCTGCCGGGAAAGAGTTTCTTGCAAGTGTAATAAAACTCGGAACACAAAAAAGTATGCTAAAAATAACTCCAACAGACGGGAATTATTATTTTGCACCGGGAATTGTTCTGAATACATTTAAATACATTGACCTAAATATTTCGGCTCCGCTAACCCAAATTAAGCCAGTAAACAACTAATTCAAAGTTTCAAACGCAGTATTAACGATATCTGAAACTTCAATATCAATGCTTTCTTTTTCCGTAGAAAGCCAGATGAGATATTCAATATTTCCCGATGGACCTTTTATTGAAGAAAAAGTAAGCCCCTTGACACTATAACCGAGATTTAGGGCAAAATTAACAACATTTTCGATAACTTCTTCATGAGTTTTTTTACTGCGAACAACCCCGCCTTTTTCAACCTTTTCTTTTCCTGCTTCAAACTGAGGTTTTATTAGACAAATCATTTCATGAAAATCAGGTTTCAAGAGTTTTTTTAGATTTTCCAAAACCATAGTGAGTGAAATAAATGACAAATCACTTACAAGTAAATCGGCAACAGGCTCAGATTCGGCATAGATATCCGAAATTTCACAAATTTTTAAATTAGTACGTTCTATAGCCTTAACTCTATTATCTGAACGGATTTTCCAATCCAATTGACCGTAACCTACATCAACGGCATAAACAAATTCTGCTCCGTTCTGTAAAAGACAGTCAGTAAATCCACCGGTAGACGCCCCGGCATCAAAACAAATTCTGCCCGAAACTTCAACAGGGAAAGTATCGAGAGCTTTTTTAAGTTTAAAACCTCCTCTTGACACAAATGGCATTGATTTTACGACGATTTCGTATTCTTTATCCGGTGAAATTTGAAAGCCCGCTTTCGTAATGTATTCATCGTTAATCTTAACATGTCCGGCTAAAATTGCAGAGGAAGCCTTACTTTTGGTTTCAAAATACCCTAAATCTACAAGATATTTATCAAGTCTTTCTTTTTTCATAAACCATAAACCTTTCGAGCATTTTCAGATGTAGCAATAGCAACATCTTCATAAGTAATCCCGCGAATTTTAGCAATTTCTTCAGCCACAAACTTAACGTAAGCCGGCTGATTTTCTTTACCGCGATACGGAACAGGTGTTAAATACGGGGCATCAGTTTCCAATAAGAGTCTATCTAACGGAATATCAAGTGCTACTTCCTTCATCTTAACCGCATTTTTAAAGGTTACAACTCCGCCTAAAGCCAAATACCAACCCTCTTTTATGCATTCTCTTGCAAACTCAACACTTCCTGAAAAACAATGCATAACAACCGAAGAACCTTTATTATACTCTTTTAGGATATCAAAAGAATCTTTATGCGCTTCTCTATCATGAACACATATTGGCAAACTTAATTCATTTGCAAGTCTAATCTGCTTTATAAAAATTTCCTTTTGCAAATCATTAAAACTTTTATCCCAGTAATAATCCAAGCCAATTTCACCAATACCGACGATTTTGTTAGATTTAGAATATTTTTTTATTTTATCTATTAACCCATCATCCCAGTCCTTAGCCTCAGACGGATGAACCCCAAGAAGCCCGTATAATTCATCATGCGCAATAACAAGTTCAAAAATTTTATCAACATCTTTCGGATAAGCGCAAGGAACAATAATCTCTCTAACTCCGGCATCAGAAGCTTTTTTTAGAACTTCCTCAAGAGCTAAACCTTCAATCATATCAACATGTGAATGCGTATCAATTAAAAATGTTTCATTCATACAATAATTATACCACGGCTAAAAATTTGTGATATAATCAGCTTGTATGGAAGAAAGAGAATTAAAAATATCTATAGCACACCTTTATCCTGAATTATTAAACTTATACGGAGATATCGGGAATATTATCGCACTAAAAAAACGCTGCGAATGGCGAGGAATACAAGTAGAAATTGACAATATTCACTCGGGCGATGATATAAAAGAGCATGACCTGTATTTTATAGGCGGGGGACAAGATAAACAACAAGAAGATGTTGCCAATGAACTTTTTACACACAAATGGTTTTTAATGAAAGAACGTGACAGAGGAGCAGTTTTTCTTGGAATTTGCGGGGGATATCAGCTTTTCGGACACTATTACCAACCACATGACAAAGAAAAATTAAAAGGTATAAGCCTTTTAGATGCATTCACGGTTGCAGGAAACTCTCGTTTTATCGGAAATGTAACAGCAAAAACAGATTTTTTAACTCCTGAAACTCTTGTTGGCTTTGAAAACCACAGCGGTTTAACCTATATTCAGGGCGAAACAATGCCGCTTGCGAAAATCTCAACAGGCAACGGAAATAACGGAGAAGACGGGACAGAAGGCGCTCGTTATAAAAATGTATTTGGAACATATCTTCATGGTTCTTTACTGCCCAAAAACCCTCATTTTACAGACTATTTAATAGAACTGGCTTTAGAAAAAAGGTACGGGCAGAAAATTCCGCTAAAACTTCTCGATGACAAACTTGAAATGTCAACACACTGTTCTTTAATAAACAAAGCGTATTAAATTGACTTAAATTAATAATTTCAGGTATAATAAAAGAATGGGAACTTTAAGTAAATATTTACGGCAATCCGCAACATATAAGATTTTTAAGGGTATATCAGCAGAACTTGCAGATTTTCTGGATACACTCGGAGAAATTTCAAAAAACGGAATAAAAACTCTTATTTATATCTTAAAAGGACAAATTGACCGGAAAGAATTACTTGAACAATGCAGCCGTTTCGGCGTATCTTCATTACCGATTACGTTATCAATTGTAGGCATGACATCAATTATTGTAGCCTCACAAGTTGCATCAGAAATGGTTAAACAGGGCGGCGGACATTTTGTAGGATTAATGATGACTATGCTTATAGTACGTGAGGTTGGTGCTATAATGTCAGGGTTTGCAATTATTTCGATGATTGGATCTTCTCTTGCATCAGAACTTGCAACTATGCGGGTAACAGAACAAATTGATGCGCTGAATGTTCTGAAAGTTGATCCCTTAAGATATCTATTTGTACCGAGGGTTTTATCGGGACTGTTAATGATGCCTGTCGTGGTTATTCTTGCCTCAATAGCAGGAGTTCTTGCGGGTGCTGTAACAACCACACTAACTACAGATTTAGGCTACCGTGCATATTTTGATTCAGCGTGGCTTGGCTTATATATGAAGGATTTGGGTGTATGTTTATTAAAATCCATATTCTTTGGCGGAACTATTTCGCTTATAAGCTGTGCATGCGGATACACAGCCTCCGGCGGAGCAAAAGGCGTCGGACTTGCTACAACAAAAGCCGTTGTCTGGTCTTTTGTCGCAATTGTAATATGGGATATGATTTTTGCAATAACATTTTTCTTTTAAAAACCGTAATCCGCGGAATTCCGCAGAAAAGGACTTAATTTATGAGTATTGAAGTTAAAAATTTAATAAAAACATTTGATGAAAAAAGAGTTATAGATGATGTTTCTTTCAAAGTTGAAGACGGAGAAACTCTTGCAATAGTTGGGTTTAGCGGTTCCGGAAAGAGTACGATATTAAAACTTATCTGCGGACTTATAGAAAAAGACAGCGGAGAAATAATAACCTCTGAAGGAGATATTGCTATGGTATTCCAGTATTCAGCGCTTTTTGATTCTCTAAATGTTGCGGATAACATAGCCTTCGCATTAAGAGAAAGACGAGATTTACGGAATAAGTATTCAGAAGAAGAATTGAAAGATATCGTTGCCCAAAAGCTTAAACTTGTAGGATTAAAAGGGATTGAAAATAAATTTCCGTCAGAATTGTCAGGCGGTGTGCAGAAGCGAGTAAGCTTTGCCAGGGCAATAG
>USHE01000041.1 GCA_900554385.1 uncultured bacterium
ATAGCTATTTACATAACTTTAACTTTCGTTGATACATTGTTTTTTTAAGTGTATTATGCAGTTGTGTATCTTTTTAATTTTGGAGGGGTGGATATGAAAAATCTAATCAAAATGTTTATTGCGGTTTCCGTGATGATGTTTTCGATAATGCCGTCTATGGCATTCCAGTTTCCTGATGTTTCGGAAAATCACTGGGCTGCATCTCAAATTGATGAATTATCTGATAAAGGCGTAATTGTAGGTTATCCTGACGGAACATTTAAGCCTGATGATTATGTTACGCGTGCTGAATTTGCGTCTATGGCAATAAGAGCTTTAGGGCAGGAGCATGCTTCTGTTGCACAGCCTGTTAATTTTACTGATATTGACTCTGATTATTGGGCTTATGATTCTATTCAAAAAGCTTTATATTTTGAGCTAATTTCTTGTCCGCAAGAAGGTGATGTGTTTAGACCTGATGACACCGTCACTCGCGAGGAATCTATGACTGTTGCTGTTAATGCATTAACTACGGAACAGATTAGTGAGGCTAAGGCAAAAGAAGTTTTATCCAAATATGCTGATGCGGCTTCTATTCCTCAATCTTTCCTTATTCCGGCTGGTAAAGCTGAAATTCTTGATATGATTGTTGTAATGCCTGCTGATGACAAAAAGGCAAGTCTTGAACCTACGCGTCCTGCAACAAGAGCAGAAGTTGCGGCTATTCTTTACAATATGATGGAACAGGCAAAATTAAATCCAAATGCTAAATTGGCAGAGGCAATGAGAAAGAAAACCGGTGAAGGGTTTGTGATTGAAAATGCAACTGTTCAAGGGAGTGTTGGTGTAATTCCTGAAGGAACAATTGTTCCTGTTCAATTAACAAAATATGTAAGTTCTCAATCTTCTCAAGCTGGGGATTTGTACATTGCTGTTGCTCCTCAGAATTATATTACGAAAGATAATTATATCCTTGTTTACAAGGGCTCAAATTTAAAAGGGCAGTTAATTGACGTTAGAAGCGGTAAGTGGTTTGTAAGAAACGGTGTATTGATTCTTGATAATGCGCTTATTACAACTAATAATGACCAAACTGCAGCTTTTCAGGGAGTTGGCGATATCACAAAACACAGAAACTGGTTTATGAAATTTGTCAGAGCAGTCCTTAAAGGTGAAAAACTCGAGGTAACTCCTGATGATACCGTTAACCTCAAACTTTTAAAACCTATAAAAGTTGATTTAACAAACGGTTGGATTTATGAATAATATGAAAACGCTCCCTAATTTTGGGAGCGTTTTTAATAAAATACTTTATGAGGATAATCTTTTGGAATTTTCCATCCATTAGTTTGTATTAATGCTGTGCAATACCAATTGCAGTACTGAGTATTGCAATTGCTTTTGCAGCCAAAGCGTCCTCCAATACCTGTTTTTAAAGAATTTGTTTTACCGTTCCATTGGTATTTATATGGTTCAAAACCTCTATTGTAATGATATACCATCTCTGGTGTTGTATCAACAGGTTTATACATAAATCTAAAGGCACATTTGCCGTAGGCTTTGTTTTCAGAGCCGGCACGGCTTATGCACTTTTCCGGAGTCATTGTGTAAAATACCCAATCGTTCATCGTATTAGTTTGGTCTGGTTTAAAAATCAGTCCATCCGCAAGATAAAAAATTGGTAAACCTTTTGAATCATATTTTATATGCGTTATTTTAAAATAGGGTGCTAAATATCTGTTTACCCATTTTTCAACAAGAGATTGTCCTGGAATAGGATTGCCCTCGTTGTCTACGGGTACATTGTTCTCAAATTGATGCCATATTTTTTTATCACCATTGTCTGCTTCTGAGCGTTGTATTGTTTGATTGATTACTGAATAAAATTTTGAGAGCTTTGTTTCGACTACTTTGTTGTTATTTTTGTTAATTAGGGTTTGTAAGGTCATTGCAGCGACCACGCAGATTATCCCCAATGTAATAAGAACTTCAGCCAATGTAAATGCCTTGTTATTCATCTGTTCCTCCTGTTTTTACTATTTTTTTTAATAATAGTGTGATATTATATATATGATTATGCCTTGTTTGCATATAATTGTCAATATGTCGCAATTTTAGAATGTTTAAAGTTTTTAACTTATATTCTATCCTCTTATAAAAGGATAGGTTATGCACGATACAAAAAAATATTTAGGCGCAAGAATTCAGGAAATTCGCAAAGGGCTTGGACTAAAGCAGACTGAGCTTGCAGAACTTGTAGGGATTGATTCAAAACATATGAGTAAAATTGAATGCGGTCGTTGTTATCCGTCTTTTGAGCTGCTTGATAAAATTGCATTAGGTTTAAATAAGCCTGTTTCAGCATTTTTAGACTCAGAACATCTTGCGAGCAGGGAAGTTTTGTCTGAAAAGCTTATGCAGCAGCTTTGTTCATTATCTGATGATAAATTTCGTCAAATTTATAAAATAATACAAACTTTTATTTAAACATCTTTTGTTATAAAGCCAGTTTGAATTATATTTTTACCGAATTTTTCTTCAAGTTTGTCAAAGCATTTGGAAAGTTTATCTTTTTTGGCTTCCTTTTCATTGTCTGCAAACAAAGAAAGCTGGGCTTCTGCATTCGGAACGAATGTATCAAGAATTATTCCGGTGCTTCTGTATAAAATATTGGGATTGTAGAGGGTGTCAAGCATTTCAAAAATAACGTCCGAAATCTCAAGTTCAAAGCTTGTTGCCTGATTAAGCATCCTTTTATCGTAATAGACTTTGAAATCTTTTGTCCTGAGCATAATTCCTATACCGTGGCATTTTGCGTTAATTTTTCGGAGTTTTACGCAGGCTCTGTGAATGTGGTAATTTAGTGAATTTTTTATATATTCTTTGTCAGAGGTAAATTTTGCCATTGCACTTGTTTTTTGAATTGACTTTGGCAATTTTACTTCATCTGAAACTTCTGAAACCATTTCACCAAGAAGTTCGTGTTTCATTTCAAGTCCGCGTATTCCTATTTGCTTATTCAGCCATATATCTGACTGTTTTACGAGTTCATAGGCTGTCAGAATACCGTTTTTTCTAAGCATTGCCGATAAGTTTTTACCAATTCCCCAGATTTCATCAATTCCTGTTTTTTCAAGAACGGGAATTATTTTTCTTGAACCTATCAAAAAAACACCCTCGTTAAGGCTTTTTGCTTTGTCGGAGGCAAGCTTTGCCAGTGATTTTGATGAACTTAAACCTATTGAAACGGGGATGTCTACTTCTTCTTTAATTGTTTGGCGTATCGTTTGTGCTATTTCAAGATAATTCTTTTTATAAAGTCTTTCAAGTCCGGTTAACTCAACGAAAGCTTCATCTATAGAATAAACTTCAACTTTGGGTGAAAAACGCTTTAGTACATCCATAACCTGATTTGAAATTTCTCCGTATAAGTCGTGGTTTGCGTTAATATAGGTTGCTTCTTTCATTTTTCCCGTTATTTGAAAGTAGGGCATTCCCATACGTATTCCGAGTGCTTTGGCTTCTTTTGAACGTGAAATTACACATTGTCCGCGTCCTGACATGACACAGACAGGTTTTTCTTTTAGTTCGGGATTGACTTTCTGTTCACAGGATACAAAAAAAGAATCGCAATCTACAAGTGCTATAACGTGTTTTTTTGTCATAGCAATATTATCAATTACGTTTTGAATTTCATCAAATCTGTGTGTCATTAATCTATTATGATTTCTTTTTCGTTTTTATAAGTAACATATCCTAAATTTGCTTAGGTGGTTTTCGTAAATATTTTCTTTTCGTATAAATTACGCCGATTTTAGATGATGTATAGGCTGAGGAGTGTTCTTTTGCTAATTTTGCACAGTGTAGTATTAATTCATCAGGCGGGTTTAAACCTTTTAACAGGACGTGAGAACCGGCGCAGTCTTTTGTGTGAAACCATATATCCTCATCTTTTGCAAGTTTTGAGATAATATAATCATTCTGGCGGTTATTTTTTCCAATAAATATGGTGAAACCGTTATTATCAATTTTTTCAGGCTCAATTGCTTTGTGTTTAGTCTGTTTTGCTCCCTCTACCGGCATGAGTTCTGATTTTATTTCAAGAAGGTCTGTTGTGGTTTTTGCGCATTCCAGAGAGTATAAAACCTGTTCATAGTAGTTTAAGTTTTCGTGGGTTAATTCTTTTTGTTCACCTAATTTTAGTTTGGTAGTTTTTCCTTTGTTGTAAAGTTTATAAAATCTGTTTGCGTTTTCTTTCAGTGTTTTGGTGTTATCCAGTTCAATTGAAATGTTTTTGTTATTTTCGTAATCGAAAACCTTAATTGATGGGGAAAAATCTTTTGCATTATACATGTTTGCCATAATCAAATCGCCGTAAAGTCTGTATTTGTCGCAGTTTTCTTCTTTGAAAATTCGTTCATTAAGTTTTTCTAGAGAGGTTTTTAATTTTTTTATTTTTTGACAGGTTAAAGTTTTTAGGTGTGTTTTTATTGTTTGATATTTATCTTTTTCCTGATAGAAAGTAAAATAAGCGTCAATCATTTCATTAACTGTCGATATGTTATGTGGATTTGTTAATAAATCTGAGTAAAGTGAAAATTCTTTGTAATCCTGTGATATTGCAGGTAATACATTTGTCAGTTTTACGTAATTTTTGATTTGTTCCAATGTGGAGTTCTTTATCTGATTTGCGAAAGATTTGGAAATCCAGAAAAATTCCATTGTATCAAAGTCAACTTCTCCGTTATATGTAAGAATATCGGTTTTGTGCTGTTTGGGCGGATATACATAAGGAAGGGTTCCTGCCATTTCTCTAACACTGCTTTTTTCTGCTCCAATATTGTGAGCGCATCCGAGAATTATGTTTGTATCATAGTTATACAATACTACATTGGAATGTTTTCCCATTAACTCTATGGCAAGACAAAGATAGATTTTTTCGGAGAGTTCGTTGTATGTTTCAATATAAAATTCTAAAATCCTTTCGTTTTCAGGTTGGTTAATTTTTGAGATGATGGAATTTTCAAGATATTTTCTCAAAAGCATACAAAACATAGGCGGTTTTTGAGGAATTTCTATCATCCGCCTTGCTTCGTTATCTTTGTTCATAAAACAAATATGGTGAAGCTGAGGGTTAATATTGATATAAAATTTTTTAGTTTCGCCAATGTTTCTTATCGAAAAAACGAATTCACGTCTGGTGGGCTGTTGAATTTTTTGAATTCTTGCTCCTGTCATAAAATCCGAGTTTTCCTGAACCCAGGCTTTTAGCGTTAAACTGTCGAATGTAATCATACAATTATGTTAGCACAGAATTGTCAAAACACGAAACTTGTGTTATAATCATTGTTGTACTAGAGACAGGAGTTTAAGTTATGGTTTTGTGGCAATTATATACAATCGTCGGGGTAATTTGTATTATTCTTGAGATGGTTGTTCCGTCTATGTTTTTTTTAAATCTTGCGATTGCCGGTTTTATTACGGCGGTAATTTCATTATTTATTAATAATGCCGATATGTTAACGCTTGATTTTATTATACTTTCGCTGGTTTCTCTTTTCGTTTTAAGACCGCTTTTATTGAGAACTTTAAAATCTTCAAAGGATAAAGAAACCGGTATTGAAGGGGATTATATCGGCAAAGTTGTAAAGGTGATTGAGCCTGTTACAAAAACTACAGGTGCTATTACTATTTATGATGAACGCTGGAATGCCCGTGTTGATAACGATGAGGAAATTCCTGCCGGTTCAGAGGTTAGGATTATTAGAAACGACAGTTTGATTATGTATGTAGAAAGGGTGTAATTTATGACATTTTTATTGTGGATTTTGTTTGCGGCTCTTGTTGTTTATATTGCAAAGGGCATTTTGATTGTTCAGCAACAGGAAGTTATTATCATTGAAAGACTCGGAAAATATCAAAAAACGCTTGAATCAGGGCTTAATTTTATTATCCCTGTTTTAGAAGCTCCACGTGCTATGGCAAAACGCGTTACCCAACGAGGTCTTGACGGTTCTGTTTATTCGTATTCCAAAGATGTTTCCCGTATTGATTTGAGAGAAACTGTTTTTGATTTCCCAAGACAAAATGTAATTACTAAAGATAACGTTACTATTACTATTAATGCACTTTTATATTATCAAATTGTAGATGCTAAAAAAGCTGTTTATGCAATTGCTAATTTGCCTGATGCAATTGAAAAACTTACACAGACAACTTTAAGAAACCTTGTTGGTCAGCTGGATTTAGATGAAACTCTTGTTTCCAGAGATAAGATTAATCAGGAACTTCGTTCAATCCTTGATGAAGCTACAAACAAATGGGGTGTTAAAGTTAACCGTGTAGAACTTCAAGATATTATTCCACCTGCGGATATTCAAAGCTCGATGGAAAAACAAATGAAAGCTGAACGTGATAGACGTGCAGCTATTCTTGAAGCCGAAGGGTTAAAGAAATCAGCAATTTTAAAAGCTGAAGGTCAAAAAGAAGCTGCAATTAATCAGGCAGAAGGTGAAAAACAAGCCGCTATTCTTAGAGCAGAGGGTGTGGCTCAGGCTCGTGTAATTGAAGCAGACGCTGAAAAAGAAGCTATTCAGCGAATTATTAATGCGTTAGCCGATAAAGGTCAGCCTGACAAATATTTAATTGCAATGAAATATTTGGAAACCTTATCTGATATTACTGCAGTTGATATTAACAAAGTTTTTTATATTCCGTATGAAGCAACAGGAAATCTTTCTTCTGTTGACGGAATTAAGCAAATGTTTGATAAAACAGTTAAATAATCATATTTTAATTGAAAATATTCGGAGCGGAGTCTTGTACCTCCGCTCTTTTGTTATAAATATTCAAATTGCTGTTTACTTTTTCATGTTTTTGTTAAAATATTATTAGACATTTACTAGAAAAGGAAGATAAAATGATTAAAACAAGAATGAAATCGCATAATTGCGGAGAGCTTAATTTGAACAACTTGGATGAAGAAGTTGTTTTGTCCGGTTGGGCTTCAACTATTCGTGACCTTGGCGGTATTTTATTTGTGGAATTGAGGGACAGAAGCGGATTTTTCCAGGTCGTCGCAAACCCGCAGATTAATCCTGAGGTTCATAAAGTTTTGGAAAAAGTAAGAACAGAATATGTTATTACGGTCAAAGGTAAAGTTTCAAAAAGACCTGAAGAAACTTATAACGAAAAATATCCTACAGGTCAGGTTGAAATGTATCCTGAAAGTATTGAAATTTTGTCTGAGGCAAAAACATTACCGTTCGTTTTGGATGACGAAAATGTTTCAGAAGATGTACGCTTAAAATACAGATATCTTGATATTAGACGTGATTCAATGAAAGATAAACTTGTTCTTCGTCACAAAATAGTTCAAGCAGCAAGAAATTACATGAATAACCTTGATTTTCTTGAAGTTGAAACTCCTATTTTGATTAAAACTACTCCTGAAGGTGCGAGAGATTATCTTGTTCCATCTCGTGTTCAAGAAGGTAAATTCTATGCACTTCCACAATCTCCTCAAAATTTCAAACAATTGTTGATGGTTGGCGGTATTGAAAGATATTACCAGATTGCAAAATGTTTTAGAGATGAAGACCTTCGAGCTGACAGACAGCCTGAATTTACTCAAATTGATATTGAAATGTCTTTCGTTGAACAACAGGATGTTATAAGAGTTGTAGAAGGCTTAATTGTTGATACTTTTAAAGCTGCAGGTGTTGAGGTTAAACCTCCGTTTATTCAAATGCCTTGGCAGGAAGCAATGGATAGATACGGTTCAGATAAACCCGACACTCGTTTCGGGCTTGAACTTTTTGATATCGGAGATATTATTCTTGAGTCAGAATTTGAAATTGTTAAGAAAACTCTTCAAAATGGCGGTATTGTCCGCGGTATAAGAATACCGGGCGGTGCTAAATTCTCAAGAAAAGATATTGATGATATTACAAAGCTTGCGGTGTCTTTCGGGGCTAAAGCTCTTGCAAATATTATTTACAACGAAGATGGTACTGCTAAATCTCCTGTATTGAAATTCGTAACAGATGAACAGGCTAAAGCTATTCAGGAACGTGCAGGCGCAGAAGCTGGTGATATTATTTTCTTTGTTGCTGATAAGCCGAAACTTGTTTACGATATTATGGGAAGATTGAGATTGCATTTTGGTAAATCTTTGAATTTGATTGATGAAAGTAAACATAACTTGTTATGGGTTGTTGACTTCCCTATGTTTGAGTGGAGTGATGAAGAAAACAGATTTATGGCAATGCACCACCCGTTCACTTCGCCTTGTATTGAAGATTTAGACAAATTAAAATCAGGTGATTTGGGTAATGTTAAATCAATCGCTTACGATATTGTTTATAACGGAACAGAACTCGGAGGCGGATCTGTAAGAATTCACTCATCTGAAGTTCAATCTGCAATATTCAAGGCTCTCGGTTTGACTGAAGATGAAGCTAAAGAAAAATTTGGCTTTATGGTTAATGCACTTCAATACGGTACTCCGCCTCACGCTGGTTTGGCAATCGGTTTGGACAGACTTGTTGCATTGTTAGCAAGAACTGATTCTATTCGTGATGTTATTGCGTTCCCTAAAAATTCTGGTGCTAAAGACCTTATGAGTGATGCGCCAGGTGAAGTATCTTTACAACAGTTAAGAGAACTTCATTTAAAAAGTACAGTTCAACAACACAAATAATTAATACAAAAAAGGTTCTCTTGTCTAAGGGAACCTTTTTTATTTGTAATATAATAAATGTATGCAGATATTTACAGAGTTAAACAAAAATCCTGAATTATCCCTTGCGCTAGGGTATTTTGACGGTGTGCATAAAGGGCATCAGAAGGTGATTAGATCTGCCGTTGAATTCGCACGTCAGAACGGTAACAAGTCTGCTGTAATTACCTTTAAAGATCACCCTTGCTGTTTTTTTAGAGGTGTTTGTCCTAAATATATTTTAACCAGAGCGGACAGGCTCAAACATATTGAAGCACTTGGAATTGACTTCGTATATATTTTGGATTTTGATGCCCGGCTTTGCATGCTTTCTGCTGAAGATTATTTGAAAAATATTTTGATTGATAATTTTTCGCCAAAATCTATTTCAACCGGTTTTAATCACTATTTTGGCTCTAAAAAATCGGGCGGAGTTGATTTGTTGACTAAAATGCAAAATATTTACGGGTACGAATATTTTGAAATTCCTCCGCAAAAAGCCGGAGATGATACTATAAGTTCTACCGCAATCAGGGAGGCTCTTTCAAAGGGGCAAATTCAAAATGCTAATGAAATGCTCGGGTATAATTTTACTATTAAAGGAGAAGTTGTAAAAGGTCAGCAATTGGGGCGGAAAATAGGTTTTAGAACTGCTAATTTGGTTTATCCTTGTGAGTTGATAGATATGCCTTTTGGGGTGTATTCCGTAAATGTTCGTTATGGTGAGCTTATATACAAAGGTATATCCAATTTTGGCATCAGACCAACTGTTTCTAATAGTAAGCAGTGTTCTTTGGAAACCCATATTCTCGATTTTGACAAAGATATATATGGAGAAGAAATTTCAGTTGAATTTTTGAAAATGATTCGTGCAGAAAGAAAATTTGCCTCGCTTTCGGAATTAAAAGCACAAATCGGAGAGGATATTTCAAATATTTAGTGGCCGTCTTTTTTGGTCGGAACTAATTTGTAGCCGATAATATCAAAAAGTTGTAGAGTTTCTTTCAAAGTTATGCTTTCTCTTATAAGTTTGCCGGAAAGTCCATTGACAGTGTAATGCTTACCGGTTTTTTGAGAGAGCAGCTCCGCCATTTTTGTCAGTGTCAAGCCTTCTTTTGACAGAATATATTTTATGTCATTTCTGATATCCATTTCTTAATTATAAGTTACTTGACCTTAATGATGAAATATATTATAATATTCTTATTATATAAAGATAATTCTTATATAATTAAGAAAAATGTCAATAAATAAGGAGAATTTCTTTGAAAATAAAAGCTTTTACCTTGGCGGAGGTTTTAATTACGCTCGGTATTATAGGAATAGTTGCCGCGTTGACATTGCCAGCAGTTTCAACAAGGATTGCAAAAAGTGAAGCAACTGCAAGATTGAAAAAGTTCAATTCCATGATGTATCAGGTAATAATGCAGACCGAGCAGGTCAACGAACCAACTTCTGAATGGAACACATCTAATGATGATATGGAAGAATTTTTTCTCAAATATTTTGCTCCTTATATGAAATATGTGGAGGCTAAGACTGTCTCAGGTCGTTATACAGTCTATTTTGCGGATGGTTCGTCTTTACTCTTAGAGAGAGGGGATTGTCTGGATTTTTACTTTGATATAAATGGCGCTAAAAAACCTAATACCTATGGAAAGGATTTGTTTCTTTTTTCAAGTTGTGGTGGCCGTACTCACTGGTGTAACGGTAGAGGCTGGTGTGCAACAACAAAGACTTCTGACGACACAAGAGAAAAGAAAAAGGCTACCTGCATCTCTACCCCTAACTACTGTGGAGCCTTACTTGAATATGATAACTGGGAATTCAAAGATGATTACCCGTGGTAAAATTTTAAAGGGCGGTTTTATGACCGCCCTTTGGATTTATTATTTAATTAACGCTTGAACTTCTTTGAATTTCGGGTTTTTGGCACCTTTTAACCACTCAAACAGTGCAATTTCGACGCAGGAAATTTTTGCTCCGTTCTGGTGCATGATATCAATTCCCTGTTTAAATTCGTATTTGCTTCGGCTTGCACATGCATCTTTGATTATATATACCTCATAACCTGCTTCAAGCAAGGCTGCCGCGGTTTGGTGAACGCAAATATGCGTTTCTATTCCGAATAATACAATTTGTTTTTTACCATAGCTTGCAATTTTCTCTGTCATTCCGTCTTCTAACAGTGCATTGAAAGAAGTTTTTTCGACTATTTCAGCATTTGCTGGCAGAACTTCTTTTAATTGAGGTACGGTATTCCCAAGTCCTTTCGGATATTGTTCTGTTACAAGTACAGGAATTCCCAGTGATTTTGCTGCACTTGCAATTTTTATTGCTTTTGATACGACTATATCTTTATCTAATGCGCTTACCAGTCTTTCTTGAATATCGATAATCATCACAAGGCTGTTTTCGGCTGATAATGTGTTCATAGGGCTTTTTCTCCTTATTCAATAGTGTCTTTAAATTCTCGTATAAAGTTTTCAACGATATTTGTAATATCTTTGTTATCAATTTTGTTTATTGGAATTGAAATTTCACGGTTTTCAGGGCTGTCGAGTCCCTCGTGAGTAATATATACGATAACTTTTGCAAATCCAGGGTAGATAATTTTTAAAAGACTTGTTTGTTTGGGATTTGTTAACTTAAATACACTTTGTGTTTCGTCTGTGTATTGTTCAATTTTTGTATTAAATAATTTTTCTTCCCAGCTTTTTTGTAGTCGATAAAATACAGGTGCAATCACTTTTTCAAGTTTTTTGCTGTATACATTTTTAAAGAGCTTATAATTCTTTTCTTTTGGTTCCGTAAGCCAATTATCCTCTTGTTTGTTGTTTTCATCAGAATATATGACAAAATCTTGTCCTGACAAAAGACTTTCTGAAAGCGCGTTTTGAGCGTGTTTTTCAAGGGTTAATACATTGTTTGAAGTTATTTCACAAATTCCTGCTTTTATTGATATTTCAGGAGAAAGTTCTTGTTTTATTTTTTCAAAAATTGTAACAGCGGCAGACATCCCCCCATTTTTTATAAATATGAATATTTTTGTATCCGTTGATTGCAGAATTATATCAGAATATCTTACGGAGTTTTTGATACTTTTAATCATCTTTGCTGACGAGTAATTAGCTTTGCCGTTTTCATCAGGAGATATAATGAGCAGCGCACCTTGAGTAAAATCATTTTCAATCAATTCTTTCTCAATTATTTCTTGTGAAAATTCATTGTTAATAAATCCGCTATCAGAGATAATATTATACTGATTTAAATATTTTTCATATTTGTTAATTGTTTTTTTTAAATTATCTTTTTTTATACAATTAACAACTCTTATGGAAATTTCAGATGAGTCAGAATTTACAGAAAAATAATCGTCAATTCCTTCCTCATACGCATCCAGTATCAGTTCTTTGTCATACTTCTCTGTTAAAAGAAGTACAGATTTTATTTGGGTTTTTATATATTTGATAAGATTAATAGTTTTTGTTTTGTCTTGATTTTCATGTACTACCACGATGTCAGGCTTGTCTTCAAAAACGATATCTGGAGCGTCCTCGTAATCACAATATGAAAGCTCGTCTGTTTCCCTTAAAAGAACCAATTTTTTAGGAAAATCGTCTATAATTTTCTGTTCATTTGTAACCAATAAAATCTTATTCATATATACCTAAACTTGGAGGTGTTTTTTTATACATAGAAAACTTCCGCCGGCACCGAACAAAATTGCCATTGTAAACATTGTGAATAATACGATACTTTGGGCAAAGGCAGGTGCGGGCACCATAAAGAACTGGTGCATGTGATTAAGTCCGTTCTGTACACAGTTTATCGGGAGTATTGCAATGATAGAACCCGAAA
>USHE01000042.1 GCA_900554385.1 uncultured bacterium
ATCAGCAAGTCCGCCCTGATTAATTAAATCAACGAGAAGCTTCATTTCGTGTAGAACTTCAAAGTATGCCATATAAGGTGAAT
Source organism: uncultured bacterium (assembly GCA_900554385.1). Classification (GTDB taxonomy): domain Bacteria; phylum Cyanobacteriota; class Vampirovibrionia; order Gastranaerophilales; family Gastranaerophilaceae; genus Scatousia. The sequence goes on from USHE01000042.1 coordinate 84, forward strand.
AACCGGCATCGACTAAAGTTTCAAATCCGGCTTTTATAAGTGCTGATACTCCGCCACAAATTACAGCCTGTTCTCCAAAAAGGTCAGTTTCTGTTTCTTCTTTGAATGTTGTTTCAATAATTCCTGCACGCCCTGCACCGATGGCAGCAGCGTAAGAGAGTGCAACATCTTTTGAATTTCCTGACGGGTCTTGATATATTGCGATTAAAGACGGAACGCCTCTGCCTTCCAGATATTCGCTTCTTACGGTATGGCCTGGCCCTTTCGGTGCAACCATTATTACATTTACATCAGCAGGTGCAACAATTTTTTTATAATGGATATTGAAGCCGTGTGAGAACATCAAATATTGTCCTGCTCTTAAATATGGTTTAATTTGTTCTTCATAAACTTTAGCTTGAATTTCATCCGGAATAAGTATTTGGACAATATCCGCAAACTTTACGGCATCTTCAATAGACATTGTTCTAAAACCGTAATCAACAGCTTTTTGTTCGGATTTTCCGCCGGTGCGGAGTCCCAAAATGACGTCACATCCGCTATCTTTGAGGTTTGTTGACTGTCCGTAGCCCTGAGAGCCGAAACCTATTATCGCAATCGTTTTTGTCTTAATTAAATTTTTGTCAATATCTTTATCAAGATAAATTTTAAGACTGTCCATATTAACCCTTCTTTCTATTTCTACTCCTTCACCTGATTGTAGCACAAAGAAGAAAAATATTTCAACAAATAGCAACTTTTGTGAAGTAAAAACGAATTTGTTTTGTATACGGCTAAGTGACAGAAAAATGAATTATATAAATCTTTCGTTTTTTATTGAATATAAGGTTTTGTTCTGACGTATTTCAATTCATAACCGAGTATTTCGCCTATTAGCTTGGCTTCTTCAAACTTTAAAGTGCCGCGTAATAATTTCTGTGAAATATTCGACTGGGAATAAAATTTTCCTGTGCGTTGTGTCATATCTTTTGCAAGCTGAGTTATGGAAACATCATTTTCTGCAAGAATGGTTTTTATGTCTGTTCTTATGCTCATAATATAAATATATTGACATGTTTTTAGCTAAATAGTAAAATTCATGATTATAAAGGAATAATAAATGTTATATAATTATAAATATTTTAATATTTTTTAATAAAAGAAAGAGGTTGTCATGAATACAAAAGCTTTTACGTTGGCGGAGGTACTTATTACACTTGGTATTATAGGAGTGGTTGCATCTATGACTCTGCCAACGCTTGTCGGGCATTATAAAAAAGTTGAAGCGTCATCGCGCTTGAAAAAATTTGTATCATCTATGGAACAGGCAGTGAGGTTAAGCGAAGTTGACAATGGCGATTCAAAAGAATGGTACAAGGCAGAAACTCAGTATGATGAGGACGGGGATGTTGATTATGACGCGCAAAATAAAGTTTCAAAAGAATTTTTCATGACATATCTTGCCCCTTATTTTAAATATACCTCCATTATTGATGGCAAAAATACTGTAGATGATGAAGGTAATAAAGACGGAACTCTTACTGCAGTGCATCTGGCGGATGGCTCCAGTTTTTTGTTTAACAATGGCAGCTGTATGGATTTTCAATATGATGTAAATGGAGATAAAAAGCCTAATTCGCCTGGAAGAGATATATTTGTTTTTTTGTTATGTTTTACAAAAGAGAAAAGAATGGAATATTTTGGAAACAATCGACAGGCTTTTGGTTCTTATAAGACAGGACAACAATATGATAAGAGTCGTGAAAAGTGTTTAAGAGATTGTAAAAATAACGGTTATTGGTGTTCAGGATTGTTAGAAATTGATTATTGGGAGTTTAAGGAAGATTATCCTTACAAATTGTAGTTTTAACAAATGTTACAAACTTATATTGATTTATTAAAGTTTCTTCTTATGTTTGCCGATACAGAATATGTAATCAGTGAAATCAAGGAGAATTTTATAAATGTTAAAAAAGATTGTATCACCTTCGTGTAATGTATGCGACAGTGTGGAATTTATATTAAGAGGAGCGAGAAAACGCCGTAATATGGCGGTTAGTTCGGCTAAAAATATTAATGCCGATGCGGGTATTAAGACAGGGCTTGCAACAGTTAAGTAAGTGTTCTGCAAGCGTTAAGATAAGAGAGCTTTATAAAAAAGGACGGTATTTAATTCCCGTCCTTTTTTAGTTTGTAGATTTCTATGAAGATGTAATCGTTAGCTTTTCCGCCTGATTCATATTTTTCAATCAGCCTGTAATTTCTTTTTATAAATCTGCATATTTTAAATCCAAAATCCTCACAGATATAATCTTTGCCGTAAAGGTTGTAAATCATGTTATTTATTAAAAAATATTCAGGCTTATTTTGTAAAAAATCCATGACGATTTTTTCTTCATCAAGAGCTTTTATATGGTTTGGGATAAGGTGATAATACATATTATCAGTTTTTCTGCCTGTTATAAAGTTTATCATCGGACCTTCTGGCAGCATAACAACCCTGTCGTTGGTTTTAGTATTATTATTAATCCAGTCGATTGTTTTTTGCATAACTTCTGTATGGGATTTTACAGTAGAAATTGTGCCTTTATCTGTTTTTAAATGTCCGTATATGCGGTATTTGGCATTGAATAAAATATAAGTGTTGCAAACAGAGAAGAATATTATTGCAATAGACAGATATTTTTTGAGTTTATGTTTTTCAACAAAGTTGTTTTCTGTACCTATAAACCATACCCAGCAGATTAGCAACGGCAATAGCGAAAGATACAGGGAATACCCTAATCCCAATAATAAGCAATTTACTCTGATACAAGAACAAATAGCAAAGACCGAAAGTAATATAAATAATTGTGAAGTCTTTGTTTTGAGATGTTTCAGGTTTAAGTACAATATAGCAAGGACTAAGAATAAAACCCATGAAAACGGATTATACATAATTAGGCTTTTTGTGCAAAATATTGTTGTTATAAGCATAACAGGTAAAAGTATTACGGCAATGAAAGATTTCAATATGCCGGAATACAGTTTAAAATAAAGAACAGATGCTGTTAAATATAAAGTTGTGTAAATAAAATTTATAAAAGCAGACTTTATATTAGCCAAAGACCAAGGATAAGTTGAATTTTTTTGATAAATTTGTTGTTCTTCTGTTTCAAAAAACTTATGGATAAATTCCATATAATTCTGTAAATCTACCAGACTAAAACCTTGTAAAAACAAAATTCCCCAGCTTAAGATTAGCGGAGTAACAAATACAGCAAAATTTAAAAATATAGTCTTAAATGTTTCTTTTCTGAGGATAAGCATTCCGATAAATGGCAGTATGCATAGTAAAAATTCGGGTTTGTTTGCTAATGAAAGTCCCAGGCTAAAAGACGCCGGTAAAAGGTATTTTTTATTGTCAAATTTTAGATACAGCAGGCTAAATAGTACAAAATATACAAATCCGCATAACGCATAAGGAAAAGCGTATGCGTACGGAAATATATAATTCGTGCAGGTTGTTGAACTGTAAAAATAAACAGACATTATTAGAAAGCAATATACAAATGAATAATACTGATTTATGAATATTCTGGCTGTCAGGTATAAGCCAACAACTATTAAAAAAGCATTAATAGTTCCTGCTGTGTATAATACGTTAAAAGATTTACCAAAAATTGCATATAATACAGCGTTTATCTGGTATGACAAAGGATTATACATCCCGAAAATATCTTTAAAAAGAATCTTGCCTTCCAGAATAAGCTGCGGCAGGTACGCTTCTCTGCCGTTGTCGTAAAATAAATTCCCGAAATTTCCCCAACTAAATGCTGAACAGATTACGAACAACACAACTAATCCTATGATATAGGCTGTGTCTTTTTTATTTTTAATGAAAAATGTCTTTATTTTTTCCAAGGTTTCACCAAAAATTTAATAGCCTTACCCTCGATATGTTGTTGCATAGCCCACTCTATTTTGTCCAAGCCGATAGTATCCGTAATCAGTTTTTCGACTTCAACATCTCCTGAGGCGATGTAATCAAGAGCCATTCTGATATATTTTGGTGTATGGTGGAATACGCTCATTAAATTAATATCGCCGTAATGCATTTTTGTTGTATCGAAAGTTACAGTAGAACCTGATTTACACCCGCCGAAGAAATGGACAGTACCACCCGGTCTTACGCAGGAAAATACCCTTTCCCAGATTTCCGGTAATCCTACGCATTCCACTGCAACGTCAAGCCCTTTTCCTTCTTCTGAATAATCTCTGAATATTTTTTCAGGGTTCGGATATTTTGTCAAATCTACGATATCGTCTGCTTGTGAAAATTCTTCCGCCATTTTTTATTTAAGCGGATTTCTGCCTGCAACAATAACTCGCGCTCCTTTTAGTTTGGCAAGTCTTGCAAACATTAAACCAATTGGACCGATACCTATAATTCCGACACTTTGTCCTGCTTTTATTTCCGTTCTTTCAACTCCATGCACAACATTTGCAAGCGGTTCACAAAATGCGGCTTTGTCAAAACTAAGACTTTCTGGCAGTATGAGCATATTCTTTTCGACAATTCTTGCGGGAACTGTTATAAATTCAGCATAGGCTCCGTTGAGTAAATCAAGGTTTTCGCATAGATTATATTCTTCATGTCTGCAATAAAAACATTTGCCGCAAGGTGCCGAATTTGCCGCTACTACTCTGTCGCCGACTTTCACATTTTCCACTCCGCGTCCGACTTTTTCCACAATTCCAGTAAATTCATGTCCAAAACCTGATGGGATGCTTTTTATTAAAACTGGGTGTCCGCGTCTGAATGTTTTCACATCTGTTCCGCAAGTTAATGCTGACATTACTTTTACGACAACCTCTCCTTCTTCTGGCGGTTTTACCATAACGTTTTCCAGTTTTATATTTTGCGGTCCGTAATATTGTATTGCTCTCATTTTTAATCCTTAATTTTTATGTAGGCTTTCATAATCTTATTGCTAATTGTATCATCAAAAGCTTGTTGTATGTCATCAAGCTTATAAATTGTCGATACATTTTTAACAATTACATCCCAGTTGTGTATCAGTTCATGCGAGTCTTTTAAATCTTTCGGTGATGGTGAATAGCTGCCAAGGACTGTTAGTTCTCTATAATAAATTTCGTTGTTTGCATAACCTGTATTGTACGGTGTGCTTGAAAAAACGAGAATTGTTCCGCCGCTTCTTACATTTTTTAATGCTGTATCCAGAGCCTTGTCTGCGCCTGATGTCATAAATACGGCATCAAATTCTTCGGAATTATTCAGTTCCGGTGAAGCTTTCGCGCTTATTCCCAAATCGTTTAATTTTTTAATCCTTTCAGCTAACAGATCGCACCCTGTAACTTTCATTCCAAAAGCCTTTAATGCTTGTGCCATCAAAAGTCCGATAGAACCCAACCCGACAACAAGAACTTTTGAGTCCTTCATTAAGTTCGCACGTTTTACAGCTCTCACACAGCATCCTAGAGGTTCGTAGAAAGAGGCTTCTATCTCCGTTAAGTTTTCGGGAATAAGGTGCGCTACATTTTGCAAATGTTCTTCTGAAAGATATACAAGTTCGCTAAATCCGCCGGGTCTTATATTTGTACTTTTGAAATGCTCGCACATTGAAACATTACCGTGTTTGCAGAAATTACATTTCCCGCATGGAATGTGGTGTGAGGTTACTATTTTATCTCCAATTTTGAAATTGGTGTTTGAATTTATAGCTAAAATCTCAGCCACAATTTCGTGACCTAAAACAGTTCCGTTGTGAGAAATGTGTTCTCGAAATTTAACGATATCAGAACCGCAGAGTCCGCTTCCTAATACCTTTACTATTGCACCTTTTCTCCCGTCTAAACCTATATTTTCTGTTTGTTTTACAACAATTTTATCATTATCTATTACTGCTATTTTCATACTCCGCCTCTGTTAATCCTCAAATAAATTTTAACATAAACCTTGCGAACAGGCAAAAAAAAATATATAATGTTAATATGACGCGTATCAGAAGATTAAATTGTCTGGATATTCCAAAAATCAGTAAAATGATTGAATATTTGGATAATAAAGTTAGTATAAAATTTACTAAAGACTTGCGAAATGAGGCATTTACTCTGCTTCATTCCATATTGCCGTTAAAATATAAATTTCTTCCTGAATCTTATGTCTTGAGTGATGGAAAAGAAATTCTCGGGCTGATTTCGATTGTTCCTACAATGGGAAACCCTTATAAAATAAATATTTCAAGATTAATTTTTGGAAACAATTATTATGATGCTGGCAAACAGCTTGTTGAATTTGTAATTGCCAGATATGGTTCAAAAGGTGCAGCTTCTTTTTGTGTTACAGTAGATGAGTCGCACGAGGAGCTTATGCAGTTGTTTTCTCAGGGGTGCGGGTTCAGGCATTGTTCTTGTGAAAGTCTTTGGAAAATAGAAAATTATAATTTTGACAATGTTTTTCCTGCATCTTTTCGTGCGTGCCAAAATTCTGATGCTAAGCAGGTAAGCAGACTTTTTAACAGTGAACTGAAAACTCTTTTCAGACCTTCTCTTGAACGAAATAAAAACGAGTATAAAACGCCGTTTTTTGAAGGTTTTACTAACTTTTACAAAAATCGGTATGTTTTGGAAGAACCGCAAAAAAGGCGGATTATTGCATACTTGTCAATTACAACTTCTGACAATACAAACTTCATAATTGATATTTCAACAAATGAGGGGTATAATTTGTCTTACGATGAAATTTTAAGTTTCGCTCTTAAAGAAATATCAAGCCGAAAATCTTCTTTTTATGCATTTGTTAAACAAAAAAAATACACAAATACTTCTGAAAAGTTTGAAGATTATCTGACTTCGCGTGGTTTTAATTGTATTCAGACGCAAAACGTTCTAGTCAAAGATTTTTACAAACCGGTAAAGCAAACAGAAAATGTTCTTCAAGTATTCTTGTTTGGGGATAATAAGGTTTCTGTTAATTAATAAATATAAATTCAAATAAAAAAGCTCCCTCTCTGGAGGGAGCTTTTTAAACTGTTTGGAAAACCTATACAGCGTAAACGCTAACTTGTTTTCTGTCACGTCTGTGAGATTCAAATTGAACTTTACCGTCGATAAGAGCAAATAAAGTATCATCAGAACCTATACCAACATTGTTGCCAGGGTGAACTTTTGTTCCACGCTGACGGATAATGATATTACCAGCTTTAACGATTTCTCCGCCGAATTTTTTAACGCCTAAACGCTTCGCTTCGGAGTCACGACCGTTACGGGTAGATCCCATACCTTTCTTATGTGCCATTTTTATATTCTCCTTTTTTTAATTTAGCTTACGATTGTTTTTGTATCGCCTTTTGACGCTATTTTTAGAATTGCCTTAATTTTTATTTATCGGCTTAGCTCTACAAATGCTCTCGGGTGTTGTTTTATGTCTTCTCCCTCGCATCTGTTTTGCGCCAAGGTTTTTATGCTTCAGCGTTTTCTGCAGTTTCAGCAGCTTTTTTCTGAGCAGAAGTTCTGATTTTGTTAATCATAACTCTTGTAAAGCATTGTCTGTGACCTTGTTTTTTTCTGTAACCTTTTTTAGGTCTTTGTTTGAAAACAATAATTTTCTTAGCTTTGTCGTGAGCCAAAACTGTACCTTCAGCAGATGCGCCAGTAACATAAGGCTGACCTACTTTAGATTTTTTACCGTTTACAATCATAACGATTTTGTCAAAAACAACTTTACTGTCTTTTTCAGCATCCAATAATTCTACGTCGATATAACGACCTTCTTCAACGGGGTATTGTTTACCGCCAGTTTCTACAATTGCGTACATGTGTCTTTCCTTTCAATTGTCGGGTTTCGTTGTTGAATGCACGGCATTCAAACATTATACACGATTTACCCATAGTAATACGTATACTCATTATCGTCCGCTCAAACCCAGCTGTCAAGTAGTATTAATATTTATTAACTTTTTCATCTTCAAATTTTTTTGAAGTATCATTATTATATGATGTTTAATTTAGATGAGATTTTGAAAGCTTCTGGAGCTGAGTTAATAAAAAATGCTTCCGAGTGTGATGATTATAGTATATCGACAGATACAAGAACAATCCAAGCCGGTGAATTATATTTGCCATTAAAGGGTGCAAGTTTTGACGGAGAAAAGTTCTTGCAAAATGCAGTTGATGCTGGTGCTGGCGGATGTTTTATTACCGGAGATGAATATCCTGAAAATGCTCAAGTTGTCTTGAAAGTTGAGAATACTCTTGAGGCATATATGCGTCTTGCAAATTTTTTGCGTACAAAAATTAATCCGAAAGTTGTTGCAATTACCGGTAGTTCAGGGAAAACCACAACTAAGGAAATCGTATATTCTGTTGTGAGTGAGAAATTTAAGTCACACAAAACTTTTTCTAACCACAATAACGAGGTAGGTTTCTGTCAAACGGTTCTTTCTATGCCTGAAAATTGTGAGGTTTTGATTATAGAAATGGGTATGCGCGGATTTGGTGAAATTGAACTCCTGTCACGTTATGCGCAACCGGATTATGCAATTATTACAAATGCCGGTTCAGCCCATATCGGACGCCTTGGAAGTCTTGACAATATTGCAAAGGCAAAGGCTGAAATCGCTCTACATTTAAAAGATAACGGTACTTTTATCTCACAAAATAACGAGAGAATTAAAAAGTTCGTGGCTTTTGCAGGTGATAAGGTTTACTATTCTCTCGAGGATGTGGAAATTCTTGAAAGACGTCCTTCTTATTCAAAGTTTATTTATCAGGGAAAAGAATATGAATTAAATGTTGAAGGCGATTATAATGTCGAAAACTCGCTTTCTGCAATTACTCTCGGATATAAACTCGGTATGACCTATGACGAAATAAGACGCGGGCTTGCTGCATATAAACCTATTGAAAAACGCTGGGAAGTTGAAGAAGTTCACGGGTATAAGATTATCAATGACAGTTATAATGCCAATCCTGAATCAATGAAGGCATCTGTTTCGACTTTTGTTCAGCTTTACGAAAACCCTGTTGTTGTTCTAGGGAATATGGGTGAACTCGGAGAGGCTGAAGTTGAGCTTCACAGAACTGTCGGGGATTATCTTGCGAATATTTCCCCTAAAAATGTGAAATATTTGACAGTAGGACATCTTGCACGAGAAATTGGCATTCCGCTTGAGGATGCAGGATTTTTTGTAAAGAATTTTGAAAATAATGATGAAGTTTCGAAATATTTACTTGCGAATGTTTATGCAGGGAATACAATATTTTTGAAGGCTTCCAGAAGTATGAAGTTTGAACAAATAATTGAAAATCTTAAGGGAGAAGTGAAAATATGATAATGTTAGCGGTGGCATTTTTGCTGGCAATGATTTTATGTTTATTGTTCGGTGTGCCGTATATAGACTTTTTGAGAAAGAAAATGATTGGGCAGTATGTAAAAGATTGTGCGCCAGAGGCTCACGCAAAAAAACAGGGAACTCCCACTACCGGCGGAGTGTTTATTGTTCTTGCAATAATCGTTGCCTCAATTATCACCCTTCTGCTTGCACAAAGATTTACGACAGAGGCAATTATTGTTCTTATAACCCTTGTTTTTTATACTTTTGCAGGGTTTCAGGATGATTATTTGAAAATTAAAGGGAAAGCAAATGACGGGCTTTCTGCTAAGGGTAAATTAATGCGTCAGATTGCAATTGCACTTCTTCCGACGATATATGTTATGATGACTTATTCTCACGGTGCAGAGGTTACTATTTTTTCTCATGTTATAAATCTCAAATGGTTTTACCCTTTATTTGCAGTCTTTGTTATAACAGGAGCTTCAAATGCATACAATTTAACTGACGGTTTAGACGGGCTTGCCGCATCAACTGGGATTTTTGCATTTGCTGCTGCTGCTGTTATTGCTTTGTTCAGCGGACATCCGGAAGTTGCAATAATAGCAGCAACGGTTGCCGGGGCTTTGTTTGGATTTTTGCGATATAACAAGCCGAAAGCTCAGGTTTTCATGGGTGATACTGGTTCGCTCGCAATTGGCGGATTATTAGGTGCTCTTGCTGTTGTAAGTAAGTTTGAATTTCTCTTAATCTTTTTAGGCGGGGTTTTTGTTATGGAAACTTTGTCTGTAATTATTCAGGTTGCAAGTTTTAAAACTACCGGTAAAAGAGTTTTTAAAATGGCTCCAATTCATCATCACTTTGAGCTTTGCGGGTGGAGTGAGAGGAAGATTGTTGTTGTGTTTGCACTTGTTTCGGCAATATTGTCTATGGGCGCACTTGCACTGTATTATTTGACTTCAAGAGGTGTATTATAAAATGTTGACAAATTGGTTTGATAGGAAAGTTCTTGTTCTTGGTTTTTCAAAAAGCGGTATTGCTGCGGCAAAATACCTTAGCCGTCACGGTGCAGATGTTTATATTACAGAATATAGAGAACAGAAACCCGAAGATTTGGAGCAGCTTAATGAATTAGAGGCTGAAGGTATTAAGGTGGAATTTGGCGGGCATAGTGATGATTTTGTTAAAGAATCGTATCTTGCTGTTACAAGTCCGGGAATTCCTCCGCACAGTGAGATTATGAATCGTCTCAGGGATGAAAAAATAAAAGTTATTTCAGAAATTGAACTTGCGGCATCGCAGACGGGGAAGCCATTTGTTGCAATTACAGGCACGAACGGAAAAACTACAACTACGGCATTGACCGCTCATATATTATCAAGTGAGTATAATGCTCAGCCTTGCGGAAATTACGGAAAACCTCCGTGTGATTTGATTGATGATAAAACAATTGACTATTTTGTTTGCGAGTGTAGTTCTTTTCAGTTGGAGTATTCAAATTCTTTCCAGCCGCAAATTTCTGTTTGGACTAATTTTACACCTGATCATATTGACTGGCATAATGGAATTGAAAATTACTTTATGGCAAAGGCTAAAATTTTTAAAGGGTCGCAAGCTCCGGCATTTGCTGTTTTAAATGCAAAAGATGCTAAGCTTTTGGAATTTTCTAAAGAAGCCGCGGGCGAAGTCTTTATGTTCGGGGATGAAGTTGGTGAAAATTGCTGTTATGTAAAAGATGATGCCATATATTATAAACGTAACGGAAAAGAAGAACATATTATTGATTTAAAAGATACGCCGCTTATCGGGGAACATAATTATCAAAATGTTGAATGTTCGGTTATTTGTGCAAAGCTTGAAGGTATTTCAAATGAGCATATTAAAGAGGCGATAATGTCTTTTAAAGTTCCAGAACACAGGCTGGAGAAAGTTTGTGAAATGAATGGGATTACTTTCTACAATGATTCTAAAGCAACTAATCCTGAAGCGGCGCTTGTTGCAATTAATTCTTTCAATGATTGCAGTGTAGCTTTAATAGCCGGCGGTCGTGACAAGAATACTGATTTAAAAGAGTTTTGTGAGGCAATAAAAAAACATATTTCTACAGTAGTTTTAATTGGAGAAGCTTCTGAACGTTTTGAAGATAACCTTAAATATAGCGGATACGAAAATATTTTGCGTGAAAATTCTATGCAGAGTGCAATTGATAAATCAATCTCTCTAAAACCTGATGTTGTGCTTCTCTCACCTGCATGTGCAAGTTTTGATATGTTTAGCGGTTACGAAGAAAGAGGAAAGGTATTCAAAGAATATGTCTTATCAAAGATTTGAAAGTAAAGATAATTCATATCATCCAAAACAGCCTATTCAGAGTGTTATTATTTCTTCACCGGATAAGGCTCTGTTGATTACTGTTGCTTTTTTAGTCATAATCGGATTTATGGCAATTTTCTCTGCGTCTGCGCCAAAATGTATTGAAGAAGGCGGAAATCCTGCTCAATTCTTGATAAAACAGGTAATCTGTTTTGTGGTAGGGTTTATAGGATTGAAATTTTTTACAAACTATGATTACAAAAAACTTGCTGATTGGAATTTAATTTTTGCAGGAACAATTCTTCTGCTATTATTGTTAGTAGACTTTACTCCGCTCGGGGTTACGGTAAACGGTGCAAAACGATGGATAAATATTTTAGGCTTTCAACTTCAGCCGTCGGAATTCGCAAAGCCTGCTGTCGTGCTTTTGCTTGCGTCTGTATTCAAGAAAGATGCAAATCTTTTTGACCAGCAAAAATGGGTTACCGCTTTTATTCCGATTATAATAATGCTCGGGTTTATTTTTGTTCAGCCAAACTTGAGTATGGTAATCTTGCTTTTGACTACCTCTGTTGTAATGTTTTTGGCAGCTGGCGGTTCTTTAAAGTTATTTTTCAGTTGTCTTGCTATGATGATTACAACTATTGTTATTGCAGCGACAACAATTATTAAGCCTTATCAAATGCAGCGAATTCGTACCTGGAAACACCCTGAATTAGATCCGCAGGGGGCTGGGTATAATATTATCCAATCTTTGATTGCGTTTGCATCAGGCGGATTTTCAGGCGTCGGATATGGCGGTTCTATCCAGAAGTTATCTTATTTGCCGGAATGTCATACGGATTTC
>USHE01000043.1 GCA_900554385.1 uncultured bacterium
GGCTTTTCTGTGCTTATTAATGCCGATGTTCAATCTCAATTAGGACAGTTGGAAAGCGTTCGTCAAAACATGCAAGACCTTGTTAACCCGAATAGAATGTATGAGCGTTATGGTGTTGACGTATTGAGTTTGCAGGTTGGGTCAAATCTTCTTGTAATTGCTGATCCTGATCAGGAAGGTCTATTGCTTGCGAAAATTGCGGCTTTACGTCAGAGAGTTACTGACGAACTCGGATACATTTTACCTAACATAAGAATTATGGATTCATCTGCTCTTGATGCAAATGAGTATATGATTTCAATCCGTGGTAATACTGTAGCAACCGGATACGTTTATCCGGGCCGCTTAATGGTTATCGCCGATCAGTGGGATTCTGTGAGAAAGGATGTTCCTCAGGATGCTATTATCGGTATTGACCCTACTTATCAAACTCAGGCGTATTGGATTAACTTTGATGATGCAAAAGCCACTCGTTCTGTTACTGCGGTAGATTCTACTGATGTTATTGTCACTCACCTTCAGGAATGCGTAAGAAAACATGTTGATGAAGTTATGACGAAAACTGATGTCTTGAAACTTATGGAACTTGTTCGTTCTCAAGACCCTACTCTTGTTAATGACCTTGTACCAACCATTATTTCTACTAGTGATTTGAGAAAAATCTTTGTTAACTTAATCAGAGAGAAAGTTTCAATCAAAGATATTATTTTTGTATTTGAAAGACTTTGTGATTATGCGAGATTTTCAAAAGAACCAGATATTCTTTCAGAACGTTTGAGAGCGGCACTTGGGCGTCAAATATGTTTGTCAAATGTTGGTGAAGATAAGGTTCTTTATGCCTTAACACTTTCTCCTGAATGGGAAAAAATTCTTGACGACAGCTGTCAGAGAACTGAGCTTGGTACAATGTTCCTGCTTAACCCGATGCAGGTGCAAGAGTTAATTGAATCGGCAGCAACGACTATTGTTCGCGCGCAACAGGCATGCGGACAGCAGCCGGTAATTCTTTGTTCTCCAAGAATTCGTCTGCCTTTGTATCAGCTTCTTGAACGCCATATTCCAACTATTGTTGTAATTTCTTATTCAGAATTGATTACTGATATTAAGGTTGAGGCTGTTGATACGATTGGAGAGAATTATCCGGTAGGTTAGTATGAAACAAATTGTACTTTTTTTGATTAAAATTTATCAGGCAATATCAAGGCATACGCCGCCAAGTTGTCGTTTTAGCCCTACTTGTTCAGAATATACACGTCAGGCTATAGAAAAGTACGGTGTTTTAAAAGGCGGTTGGCTTGGAATAAAACGTATTTCGAAATGTCATCCTTGGCATGAGGGCGGGTATGACCCTGTGCCATAACTGAATTGCTATTTTACCCATTTGAAACTTTTTACGTAATTGATGCCGTTGATGTCACCGTCGATGTCAACGGCGAATATTCTGAATATATTATTATTAATTTCGTAATTCGGTATTTTTCGTAATTCCGCTTCAAGTTCAGGTGAAAGTTCATTCTTGTTTAACAGCGGAATTAGATTGAGCAGTGTGTTTAAGGAGGCATTTTTTAGTCGTCCAAGAACGTTTGTAATATTGTTCGATAACGTACCATAAACTTTCATATCTGCTATTGAATTTGTTACATTATATGCACCGGAAAGATATAAATTCAAATCTTTTCCGTTTGAATACACTTCTATGTCGTGTGCTATACCGTCTTTAACTTTATAACTGCCGCTTATGCTTTCAAATTCTCCTGTTTTTAGCGGTGTTATTATGTCAATGATACTATTAATCGATAAACCTGTAATTCCGCTTTTCGCAAGGTTTGCAGCTTTAAGGAGGTATTCTAGAGAACCTAGTTTTGGCATTCTGCCATTTGCAACTTTGAAGTTCCCGCTCCCTGATAGTGTACTTAAGCAAAGCGGTTGCGATTTACCGTTGCAGGATAGTGTCAGGTTTCCTGATGTTGTTCCGTAAAGCTGACCTTTTAGTCCAAATAAAGATTCTGTTATTATTTGGGCATTTGCATCTTCAATATTAGATGTAACTGTGACCGCTCCGGTATTTATGTTATATTTTAAACTGCCGTTGACTGTTCCTTGAGCCAAGTCAAATTCGTAATTTGTCATATCAAGAGTAGAATCGTTGCCCATTTTTAAGTTTGCTTTGAAATCAGTTGCGGAAAGTGATTTCAAAAGTATATTGTCTGCAGTTATTTCTGATTTTTCAATTCTTATTTGTGAAGGATTAATCGGTTGTATCTGCATAGGAGTAGCGATTTGCTGCTTGTAGATATCTGTATCATATTCTTGTAAAGTGCCTGTTATTTTATTAAGGTTCAGGTTTATAAAGTGGAGTTTGATATCTTTGAATACTATTGAGTTGGCAAATGAATTTTTGAGGATTGCATTTAATGTAATATTGTTATTAAGAACGCTTCCTCGTGAATTTAGAGTCACTATATCTCTTTTAAAGTTTGTATGAATATCCTTAATTGTAACGTCAAAGAAAGGCATATCAATACTTGTGACATCAAGTTGTCCTAATATTTTTGGATTTGATGTTGAGCCGTTTATTGTTAAATCAGAAGTAAATACACCTTGTTTCATCAACGGTTTTTTAAATATAATGTTGAAAATTTTTGCGTCTGTCGGATTGTGGGTTGTGAAACGAAGATTTTTAAATTTGAATTGATTTTCTCCGGTTTGTTCAATGTAGCCGCTTGCGGTTAATTGGGTATTAGGATTTTGCTTACCGTTGAGGGATGTAATGATTTTATCGTATTTAAAGTTGTTAATCCTTATGCTGTTAGGGGTTAAAATAGTATCAGCATAGATTTGTACAGGACTGATAAGGTCGCCTATAGTTGCGCCCATGTAATACAGGCTGGAGTTTTCATCAAGCTTAAGGTCTATTTTTGTACTCAATCGATTTTGAGTTCCTTGTACATCTGCAGTACAGTTCACATCTCCTTTTAGTTTTATAGGGTATACGGCTTTTGTATTAAAGAACTGGTCAAAAAATTCTTGTGTAGGTTTTGCATTTATGTACAAATCTGCATCAGGATTTTTATAGATATTGGATATTTTACCGTTAATAAATACAGGCATTCTGCCGATAAAAGCGTTGATTTTATTAAGGTTTAGCGTGTCGTCATTCAAAAGATAAAAACCGTTAAGTATTGATATTTTTAGACGTTTAGGAAGATATACACAGCTTACGTCATTTAGTTGCGAGAATATTCTCAATTTATTATCGTTAATTCTTGCGGCAATATTAGTTTTTCCGTTAAAACGTCCGAAATCTTTCAATTTGTCTTTATATTGCGGGAATATTTCTTCAAGAGGTCCGAGTTCATTCAGGGCTTGCAGATTGAAGTTTTTCATAGAAGCGTAGCCGTTTACTTTGTAATGATCTGTTAAAAAGTCTGTTACATCAACTTTAAGATTATAAGGATTGCTTCTGTACATTCCGGTAAGCGGGGTTACTGTAAGGTGGTTGTTTTTTAGATTAAATTCTCCGTTTCCGACAAGAATAGGTTTTCCGGAACCGAAGTTATTGTAAATTTTTCCTTTCATTATAATTTTGTCATAATGAATAACCTAGTCAGCTTTAGCCTGATAGTATGCAGTAAAGGAAGAACTTATTGATTCTGAATCTTTTACGTAAGGAATGTTCGGGTACATTCTTGATGTAATTCGTAAGGCATCGCCTGCGTTAAACTTATGAGAATAGGCTGTAGCGTTAATATTTTCGTTTTTAACAGTTCCTTTAAAATGTACTTGTGAATTTTCGATATTTGTCACGATATCAAAATCAGCATCATTATTTACAAAATTTACCTGTCCCGACATTTTTGTAAATTCTGTCGGAATATCTTTTAATTCAGCTTTGTTGTTATGAAAATCTACTGTTCCGTTAGCAAATAGATTTTCATTAAACACAGGCTCAATTCCTGGTTTCATGTGTCCGGTCAGGTTGATTTTTAAATCTGTTGAGCCTTCTATCCTTTTTACAGGGTCTGCAACCTCTTGCAATTCTGCAAGTACAGGAGAGGTGTTGATTACTTTTAAAAGATTTGCGGAATTTTGATTTTTTGTTATTGCAGTAAAATCCATATCTCCTGATAATAGGCACGTTCCTTCTATTGTTGCAGGCATGCCGTATAAAGAGGCTTGAGTTGTTTTGAAATCTGCGCGGCGGTCGTCAAAGGTTAATTTCGCATTAATATTTTGTACGACAAGATTATGAATATCATTAAATGCCGCATTTGCATTCCTAAAATTCATAACCCCCCAGCCATGAGGTTCCAGTTTTGTGCCAGAAACTCTTAAATCAATGTTGCCATATCCGCTTACAGTCATCAGCGGAACCGGTCCTATTTCAAATTTAATGATATTATGAAGCGGCATTATAACTTTATAAACTTTTGCAAGGTTTATATTCTTTGTACTTTTTATATGTAAATCGGAGTGGCGGTTTGTAAATAGTTTGAAATCTCCTTTTACATCAACTTCTTCGTTCGGATCGGTTTGGACATTTGCATCAAGGTGCAGTTTTTGTTTTTCCATAGAAAGCTTGACGGTTGCACCTTTTGAGGTGTTTGGAATTCTTTCAATCAAATATCCGTCTGTAATTAAAACATTCCCAAAAAGCTCAGGATTATTAGCTATTCCTTTTACATTTATGTGTCCCATAGCGTCGCTGTAAAACATGTGCTTTTTCAAAAGGTAAAAGTTGAATTCAGGCAAAAGATTTTCTTCGCCCGGTAATAGCGGAATGATATTTTCCGAGCGGGATTTATTGATAGTTGTTTGCAAGTCAAGATAAGGAAATTTCTGGTTTAACTTTGTGACATTGCCATTTACAGCCAAATCGACTTTAGGAGCTTTTAATGTCATATTTTCAATATGAATACCGTTTTTGAGTGTATTTATTGTTGAAGTTATTTCAAGTCTTCCGTTACAGTAGCTTGAACCCGCTAAATCCTTTTTCATTAATCCGAAATTATCCAGAGTTAATGTTGCAGTTATATTTTTATGCTTTTCAGGGGTAATATCCGTTGCTGCCTGAAAATTCAAAATTCCTTTTAAGTCGCTGTATTTGTTTTTTGAAATAGCTTTTGCATAGATTTTAAATATTGATAAATCAAGGTTTTGGATATCTGCATTCAATAATAGTTGATCTTCATTGATACGATTTAATGGTAATTTTAAATCAACATCAGCTTTTATTGAAGATGGCTTGCCGTCAACAATGAGGTTTGTTTCTGTTGAAAAGTTTAACCGTTTATCTTTTTCAAAATCCTCAAGGTTAAAATATTTTCCGTCAAAATTTATTGTTTTATTTTGAATTTCATCATTTATTACAATTTTGTACTGATTTAAATCAATTTTCATTTTGTTAAGTGTAAACTTTGAATTTTGATTGAAATTCAACGGATATTGACCAAGCTTAATTTGTCCTTTTTTATCAATATTTATTTGCAAATAGGTATTCTGAGCTTTAAATACGCTTATTTCAGCTTTTTTTAGAAGTAATGGGAAAAGCTGGAGTTTTAGTGCAGGATTTTTGAGGACAAGGGGTTTTGTTGTATCGCTGTTAATAACCGCAATTTCGTCTGCCTTAAACCATACTGCAGGTAATAAGCCCATTTTAATTTTCGAGTTTGTAAGATCGCAGTGAAAACCTGTATTCAGATTGATTTGATGTTCAATAAAGCTTTCAAATTTAGGGGTATTAACAAGAGCAGGAATTCCCCAGTAATAAGCCCCGTATAGAGCAATTAACGCACTTATTGAAATTATTGCCTTTAAATTCTTACGCATATTCTTAATTATTATACGACTAAAATAGCTGAAAATCCATAATGTTACTAAAATGTTAATATAAAAAACGCGTCTTTTTGGACGCGTCTTGCTAAAATTTATCTGCATTTATTTTAAAATAGCCTTGAGGGTGGTGGCACAGAGGGCATTCTTTCGGTGCTGTAGTTGAATGCACTATATATCCGCATTTTTGACAAACCCATTCTTGAGGGTCAGACTTTTGAAAAACAGTTTTTTCTTTTATATTTTTTAAAAGCAGCGCATAGCGTTCAGCGTGGTGCTGTTCAACTTTTCTTATAAGCCTAAAGGTTTCTGAAATTTCGTCAAAGCCTTCTTCTTTTGCATCATCTTCCCCTTTTTTGTAAATAGTTTCCCACTCATCACGTTCTCCTCTCATTCCGCTTTCAAGGTTTTGTTCTGTAGTGCCGAGTTCAAACGGGTAATACGCATCAACGTGTCCTTCTCTGTTGGCTAAATATTGATAAAATAATTTTGCGTGTTCTCTTTCGTTTTCTGCAGTATCCAGAAAAATTTGTGAAATTTGTTCATAACCTTCTTTTTTAGCGATTTTTGAAAATATTGTGTATCTGTTTCTTGCCTGAGATTCACCTGCAAAAGCATTAATCAGATTTTGTTCTGTTTTTGTTCCACATAGTTCTTTCATTGTTATTCTCCTTATCGTAAGACAGTTTAAAGCTCAGCATAAATTTTTTCAATTGCAAAAAGAGAGTAGACGAAAGGATAATGTGATTTTTTAAACATACTGCTTTGCGGGGATTATTGTTTGTGAAAAATTTCCCATAATATAGTCAGGTAATAGTCGGGAATATAAAATTATGAATTTATTAGCTTACACAAAAAAATTATATGAAAAAATAAACGCATTTGATAAAATTGCGAAAAATCCGTACCTCAATAAAGGTACGACAAATCCATTTTATAAACCTCAAAATGTAACGATAATATGGGTTGATAAAAAAGACGACTGCAATTGATTTATTTTATTTTTTTAAAGTAATCCTTATCAACACTTGCAAAATAACCGCAGGTCATTCCATTAATCTTGCTTGTAGATGAAGGGGAACAATATGTGCTTTCTGTGAAATTATCAGTGTGTTCTATATAATCCGGGCGTCCGGTGCAAGAAGGTGAACCAAGCGGGCAGATCCTGTCATTTTTATCTATGATAAATGCAAATGTATCGTACCCCATTCTGTTTGGCTTATTTGAAGTGCCATTTATGTCAAAAAATATAATAGGGGTATCTGAAACCATTCCGCTTTCTATTATTACACTCATTCCGTTTACTAGTTCCATATATCCGTCGTCTAGGTATGTTGGCTCAAATTTTATATTATTTTTAAAATTATAATATTTATTTACTGCAAATATTCCATCCTTGTCACCTGTGCCACCTTTGTTTAAAGCGTGTATTCCTCGAAATGCGCTTGCTAAAACTTCTGAAAACACTTTATAAGAACCGTCTTGACAGTAATTGTGACCTGTATTTGCTGTACAGTAAGTATAGCCGTAAATCATTTCTTCATTTGCGTGAAAATAATTAACAGCGTTGTGCAATAGATTTGAGGCAACTTTATACATTGTTTCCATTTCTTTCTGTTTTGTTTTTCCTGTCAGCGCAGGTAAGGTCATAGTTGCGACAATTCCGATAATCCCAATAGTAATTAAAACTTCTGCAAGCGTAAATCCTCTGTATTTCATTATGCCTCCATATTTTAAAGTATTCATATATGAATATTAATAATCTTATTTAAATATTATTATAAATTGTTTTATATTAAAAGTCAATATAAGATATAATTGTTCTATTATGAATATTAAGAACAAAATAAAAATGCTTGCAGTTTCGCGCGGAATGACTTTAAAAAAATTGGCTGAAAAGCTTAGCGTGGCTGCACAGCAAGAATATTCATATAACAGTCTTCTTGGAAAGTTAAACAGAGAAAGTCTGTCCCTAAAAGAAGCAGAGTTTATTGCCGAAATTTTGAATTATAAATTAGAGTTTTTAGATTTGAGTAAGTGATTTATTAAATTCTTTTACCTGTTTCTTTATCAAATAGGAAAATATCCTGACGATTTATTGTTAAATCGAGCGTTTTTTCTTGCTTAAAATCAGCGGGAAGTTTTGCACTGCACTTGCTTTCGCCTATATTAAAATATGCAATTTGTTCGCTGCCTAAAAGTTCTGTCATTTCTACGTTAACTCGTAGTTTAAACTCGCCTTGTTCCTCTCTCATTTTTTCAGGGCGAATTCCTGCGATTTTGCCACAGAATTCTTGAGATAAGTCCTCACCTGCTATAAAGTTCATTTGTGGAGAGCCGACAAATCCAGCGACAAACATGTTTTGAGGGTTATTGTAAATTTCTTCCGGGCTGTCAACCTGCTGGATTACCCCTTTATCAAGCACAACAATTCTATCACCCATTGTTAACGCCTCTGTCTGGTCATGGGTAACATAAATGAATGTTGTTTGAAGCTTTTCGTGGAGTTTTTTTATTTCAGCACGCATTTGTACCCGAAGTTTTGCATCAAGATTGGAAAGCGGTTCATCCATTAAAAACACTTTTGGATTTCTGACAATTGCACGTCCGAGAGCAACTCTTTGTCGTTGACCGCCTGATAACTGTTTTGGTTTTCTGTCCAAATATTCTGTTAAGTCAAGGATTTTTGCAGCTTCCAGAACTTTTTTTTCAATCTCGTCTTTAGGTACTTTTCTCATTTTTAAGCCGAAGGCGATATTTTCTCTCACCGTCATGTGAGGATACAGTGCATAACTTTGGAAAACAAATGCAATATCTCTATCTTTAGGGTGAATGTTATTGACTTTTTTATCTCCGATGAGGATTTCTCCGTCAGTAATATCTTCCAGTCCTGCAATCATTCTCAAAATTGTTGATTTGCCGCAGCCTGACGCTCCTACCAGAACGATAAATTCTTTGTCTTTTATTTCCAAGTCAATATTATCTATGACAACTTTTTTGTCATAGATTTTTCTAACCCCTTTTAATGTTACATTACTCATCCTGTTGTACTGCTCCCTTTTCAACCGGTAGAATTACGTTAAATACCGTACCTTTCATAACTTCTGTGGCAAGCCAGATTGAACCGTTCAAATGTTTTACGAGTTCTTTTGCTGTGCCGAGGCAGAATGAGCGTACAATATTTTTTTTGTTTAATTTGTCCACTTGTGTATATGGCTCAAATATTCCCTCTTTTTCGTTTTCCTGCAATCCGACGCCGTTATCGATAATAGAAATCTGAATATAAGACTTGTCGTTTGCTCCTTTTATTAACTTTATCCCTGTCTTTTCGACAAATTCAAGTTCAGGAGTGTTCAATTCTATTGTAATAGAACCGACTTCTGTGAGGTTTATTGATAATTCTATGATATTTTGTAAAATTGTTTTCAGAGCGTTTTCGTCAGAGTAAACCGTTTTATTTAAAAGGTTTTCGTCGTTAATATTGATTGACAAATTCTTTGTTTTTAATTGGATTTCGTTATTTTTTATAACTCCCTGAACGAGGTTAATAATATCGAATGTTGAAAAGGTAAAGTTTGTTAGGGATGATTCTACATTTGAAAATTCAAAGAATTTATCCATAAAATACAGCAATTCATTAGCATTTTTATTAATGATTTTTACATATTTTTGTTGTTTTGGGTTAATTTCACCGCCCAGTCCGTCAGTAAGAGCAGTTGAGAAACCTAAAATTGACTGGACAGGTGATTTAAATTCATGCGAAAGTTTTGACAGCATAAGGTTTTTATCCTTATTCAGCCTGCCTGTTTTTTCTGCATTTACTAAAACGTTTGTCATAGCCGTAACATCTCTTACCGTAATAAAATATTCATCATCCAGTAAGGTTGCATTAAGTTCAATAAAAAATTCACCGGATTTTGTTAATGCTCCGCCTATGATAGGAACATCTTTTCTTGATGATTTGTCAGCAAGTTCCAATCCTTTATCTACAATCTCATTGAAATTTATTTCATCCAAATCTTCTCTGGTGATTTCAAAAAGATGTGCAGCTTTTTCATTTATCCAGATGATTTCTCCTGATTGTTCTTTTACCACAAAAACCGCATCCGGCAGGTATTGCAAGACCTCTTTAGGTTTTATATTGTTGAACAAATTCATCAAATTCATATATTGCATTACTTCCTTTTATAGTATATACTAAATGATAACATAAAAAGTTACGGGAGAGATTTGTTTATTAATTTTTGTAATTTTTTTTGTACCAAATAGCAAAAAAATTTATTTTGGTGTTTTAAAACAACAAACGGATTAAAGAGATAGAAACAGAACGGTTAAGAAATCGTTCAAAAGAAAGAAGGATGCAACTATGAGAGAAATTCCAAACAACACAGGCGTTCCATTTTCACAAAAGGCGGATTTAAAGCCCGAGACTGCAAAAGTTTCTGAGGTGAAACCTGAAACTCCGGAAGTGCCGGCAAAAGGTACGGAAGATCTTTCAAAATCTCCTTCAGCTATCAGCGGAAGATCCTTAGTTAGTGGTGCTGATAATGTGGATAATGATGTGAAAATTATGATAGAAAATCCTAAAGCAATAGAACAGGCAAATCAATTTTTTGATGCGGCAGAAGCAAAATACAGAAAAGAAGGGGTTGAAAACCCTTATGAAAAGGCTGCTGCTCTAACTGATATCTTCAAAAAAGAATTCATAGCCCGTTAATTCGATACATTTACTCATCAATATGTCTGTCGTTTTTTAAAAAGTCGACTAACCCTTTGAGTCCTAATTTATAACTTTCAAATCCGAAACCACTGATTTGTGCAATACAAACCGGTGCGATGAGTGATTTGTGGCGGAAGTCTTCACGGCTGTGGATGTTTGTCATGTGAATTTCGACAGTTGGAATATCTACGGCGGCGAGGGCATCTCTAATTGCAACGCTGGAATGAGTATATGCGCCGGGGTTTATGATAATTCCGTCAGCGGTTTTATATGCAGAATGAATTTTTTCTACAATTTCCCCCTCGTGGTTGCTTTGAAACATTTCTATATCAACTCCGAGTTCAAATGAGTATGCATATAAAAATTTTTCTAAATCCTTTAAAGTCATGGATCCATACTTTTCAGGCTCCCGAATTCCAAGCATATTCATATTTACGCCGTTTATGACAAATATTTTCATAAAAATCTCCTTACTCTTATTATACGATAAAATCAAGTAATTGTAAATTTTTATTAAATTTTGAGTTACATGTGTAACATGATTTTCATGCTTGCCTTATCATGCATGTACAACTATCCCCAAATCTCCTCCCAAGATTATTGTTGAAGCTATACAAATATGTATGGCTTTTTTTTTATTAGTGGTGGTTGTGGTAAGATAAAGTATACCATATTTACACTAAATATAGTATAAATCGTCACCCTGAACTTGTTTCAGGGTCTCAAATATAACAGATGCTGAAACGAGTTCAGCATGACAGTTTTGACTGCATCTGGTGTAAACTTGTTATACCTTACCTGTGGTAATGACTTGACTTAACTGAAAAAATGACTAAAATATAATATATAGGGAATGAGGGTTATATGCGTTTAGTAGAGAAACTCAAAGAGTACGAGAATCAATATATGTTTATCCGTTGGGCTACAGGCGGCGAGTATGGCAAGCTTGTTTATGCCGGGGATGATTTCATTGAATTTGACATAATCAATGTTGATACAATGGAATACAGCGAAACCGCGTTAATTCACAGCCCTTTAATTTTGGAAGTTTGCATTGGCGGTTCTGATGTAGCTAGAATTCTTGCAGAAATGTCTTCTAAGATTTCAATGGAATGAATTTTGCAAATTATATATTAAAGCTTTTTCTAGCACCTTCTTCGTGGTAGAAGCCTCCGCCGCAGATTGTTTCGACTACTTTTAGAACGAATTCTCTAGGGGCGTCAACCTGATTAAGATCGATTTCTCTGTTTCCGAGGTGTCTTATTTTAAGTACACTGCGCTGGCTGCCTTCTGCCGGAATATATAATGACGCAACTTCGTTATCTAAAAGTCTGACCATTTCTTCGTCGTGATCCTTAACGCCAGCCATAAGCTCATTGTAATTTCCTCTGATTGCCATTATTCTTCCGCAAAACATGTGGTTGCCTTTTTCTCTGTATAAGGCTTGAGGCTGGAAATTGCAGCGGGTTGTAAAACTTATTTTATGCCACAATATGTTGATAGTTACTACAGATTTTTGCTGGTCAAAATCTACATAAATATTCTGCGTGGTTACGCCGCGGGAAGAAAATGCTTCTTTCAGAATTTCCGCAACTTCTTGTAAATTGTCAATCATTCTTGTGAAAATTTCGTTTGTATTTACAGTTGCGTGCTGATAGTCAAGAAACTGCTTGTACATGTGAGTGGAATGAAGTCCGACTCTCTCCATTATATTCGCAGTTTTCCTTGACGCTGTTTCTGAATTATCAAAGCTTTCGTAATTATTTAGCAATTTATAACCCGTCCTATTTTACTCATCATGTAATAATAAACATGTGTTTATGTAAACATTATAGAATTTTTCTTTACAAAAGTGAATACTTATTTGTGATGATTTTATTATAAAAACGCCCCAGTTTCTAAGATCGGGTCGTTAGTTTTAATTTTTTACTATTGAAAGTTCGAAGTAGTTGTTAAATTATTTGTTTTCGACTTCTATAATTTCTAATTCTGTTTC
>USHE01000044.1 GCA_900554385.1 uncultured bacterium
ATATTTTTCGCCCCCCCCCCCGCAAAACTATTGATATCACTGTGTTTCATGCCTGTTCCTCCTCGTTTTAATTCCACGCTTGTATAGTTCAATTTTAAACTATTTTTTAGAAAATTTCAAGTCTAATCCGGTGTCACTTCCGACGCCACGCTCCGCGTGCCGGGTGCGGCTTATTCAATAACTTGCAATGGAATAATTTTTCAAGTAAAATGTCATTATTAAAAAAGGGGAATGTATGAGAAGAATTGAGGCTAAAAATCTTATAAAAATTTACGGTGACAGAAGCGTTGTAAATGATGTTTCTTTTCACGTTGATAAAGGCGAAGTAGTTTGTCTTTTAGGTCCTAACGGAGCAGGAAAAACTACAACGTTTTATATGGTTGTCGGACTTGTAAAACCAAATAAAGGTCACATATTTCTGGACAATAAGGATATCTCTGCTATGCCTATGAACGAACGCGCTCAACTCGGCATAGGATACCTTCCGCAAGAAGCCTCTATTTTTAGAAAGTTAAGCGTTGAAGATAATATCAAGCTCGTTCTTCAAATGAATCCTAAATTAACAGTAAACGAAAAACGCAGAAAACTTGAAGAATTACTTACTGAATTCGGGATTTTAAGACTACGTTCATACCCTGCTGTTGCTCTATCAGGCGGAGAAAGAAGAAGGGTCGAAATTGCCCGTGCGCTTGCGGCAAGCCCTGATTTCATGCTCCTTGACGAACCTTTTGCAGGTATTGACCCGATTGCTATCGGAGATATCAAAGATAACATCAGAAAAATTTCTGAAGAAAAAGGACTCGGTGTTCTTATTACAGACCACAACCCGAAAGCAACACTCTCTATTACAGATAGAGCCTACGTTATCTTTGACGGTAAAATTAAAATTCAAGGTCGCAGTGAACAGGTCGCCGTTGACCCTGTGGCTAAAGAATTCTATTTAGGAAAGGATTTTGAGCTGTAATGAAGTTGCCTAAAATAACCATTTATGACCGTTACATTTTTTTCAGGTCTTAATCACTACTCTTGTGGCAATACTGCTTTTTACCGTAGTGTGGATTGCTCCTGAAATGCTTCTCAATACAATCAAAAAAACCCTTTCGGGAGATTATACCGTAAAAACCGCCTGTCTGGTTCTATTCTACGAACTCCCTAAAATCCTTGGTAAAGCTTTTCCTGTAGGCTTGTTATTAGGAACACTCTTTACTTTCGACAAACTAAGCAAAGATTCAGAATTAACAATATTCAGAGCCGTCGGAATGTCTTTTCAAAGAATTCTCGCTCCTGTATTGGTTTTAAGTTTCATTATTACAGCCTGCTGCTTCGTAACCTATGATAAGCTTATACCAATATCTGCAAACCGTATAAATATGATTAAAGACAGATACCCGTCTACCCAATATATTTATACACAAAAAAATGAAGACAATACACCTAAACTTGCAGTTATTATTTCACGATTTAAAAAAGATACAATGAATAATGTTATTTTGCTGGATTTTTCTAATAAATATTACGCTGATGTTCACGAACTTTCAAACATTTATTCGGCAAAAACCGGCAAATATCTCGGTGATAGATGGAAGTTAAATAATATTACACAATATCAAATTAACAATGATGGTATTTTCACGGAAATAAGACAGATAAAAACAATGGATATTCTCAAAGGAGAAGATGCAAAAAATGCATTCACTCTCATGACATATTCCACCAAAAAAGAACGTGAAATTACTAATGATAATTTAAAAAGTTACATACAACTATTGAAAAAAGAAGGCTTAGATGAAGAATACAGGTATATGCTGAACAAGTATTTGCAAAGATTTTTCCATCCTTTTGTTTGCGTTCTTCTTGCAATTATGGGAACACTTTTAGGCTTCAGCAAACCAAGAGAACAAAGATTAGCCGGCTTTACAATAGCAATCGGATGTATATTCCTGTACTATATAACTCTGCCATTCTTTGATCTTCTGGCAGAAAAAGGCGTATTGCCGCCATTTGTAACCGCAATATTTCCGCCATTCGCATTTTTATGTGCAATCGTAGCTTTTTACAAATCAAAGGATCTGTAATGAAAAAATTATTTTTGATTATTTTGAGCATCATTCTTTTGCAAAATACAGTTTTTGCAAAGGAAGATATTGATATAACCTATAACAACGGGATTTATCACATAATCTTGAACGGCGAAAAAATAAAAAAGAAAATAAAAGTTTATGCAGCCTCAGGATTAAAAACAAACGCGGAAGTTCATAAAGACTCTGGTGCGCAATTAACAGTTAATGCTGGCTTCTTTGATCCCGTCAACCAAAAAACTATTTCTTATATCACTATGGACAGCCAAACTTATGAAGACCCAATGCTGAATGAAAATCTTATGGCAAATCCTTTTTTGAGAAAGAATTTAAACAAAATCCTTAACCGCACTGAATTCAGAATTGTTGAGTGTGATAAAAAAATAACAAAATATGAAATGGTACCGCATAATACCCCTGTAGATTTTGCGTGTGATGTCAGATATGCAGTTCAAGGCGGACCGCTTATTTTGCCGACACTGAGACTTGAAGAAGAATTATTCCTTGTAAAAAACGGAGAAGATGTAGTCAGGGAATCGTGTTCAGTTCTACATAAAGTTCCGAGAACCATTCTTGGACTAAAAGACGGAGTACTGCATATTTTAATAATTACAGATGAAAATCCAATGGATATGTTTGAAGTCCAAGCCCTCTGCAAACAGCTGGGGTTTGAACGAGCTATGGGATTGGATGGCGGAAGCTCTACATCAATGAATTATAAAGATAAGTATAACGTTGTTTCAACAAAAGGCGACGGAGCCGGACGACAATTAAAATCGTTTATTCTTGTATACTAAAAAACCGCCTTTGTGGCGGTTTTTTGTTTATTTAATTAGAAGCTTATTTTACAAAGAAACTTGCGTTTACGTTCGCATAAATCTTGATAACCCCGCTTTGAATTGGAGTTGCAGCTTCAGGAGCAGCAGCATCA
Source organism: uncultured bacterium (assembly GCA_900554385.1). Classification (GTDB taxonomy): domain Bacteria; phylum Cyanobacteriota; class Vampirovibrionia; order Gastranaerophilales; family Gastranaerophilaceae; genus Scatousia. The sequence continues at coordinate 3,010 of USHE01000044.1, forward strand.
GCAGATGCCCCAAATGACATATTCTTAGCCATTAAGCGGTACTGAACAACATTATTCTGATTCATACTACAGTATATGCTCAATGATTTTACACAGGTAACGTAAGAAGATGCATTTTTTGCAATAATATCAGCTCTTGTCTTTGCTTTTTTTGTTGCGATCCCAAGAAGTTCATTGCACTGACTGTCATAATTTGATACTGAAAATACCAAATCATTCACATTTGTAGCACCGAGGCTTATCGCCTTATCGATAATATCACCGGCTTTAGAAATATTTTTTGTATGAACGATTACATTATTTGAAACTTCGTATTTATCAAAATTTCTTTTATTTCCGGAGTAGGTATAAACCGGAGATGCTGAAAAATCTGCCGTTTTAACGTAATCACCATTTTGAGCATTAATCATCTCTTTTATTGCAGTATAAACCCTGTCAGAAATTTCCTTATTTTGAGCCGTAGCTTTTTGCAAAGACTTGTTATCTTCCGTTTTTACAGCAATACTAATTTCTACAACATCTGGTGACAACTCTGTATTTGCAGAAGTATTAACGGAAACATAACCTCTTTCTTCGGTATTAACAACCGTAGCAGCATTTACTGACGCAGCCGCAAGCCCCGCTGCAATACCCATTATTGCAACTGCCATCATAACTTTTCTCATAACTTCTCCTTTTCTAACCTAACTGACTAATCCGGTAATATTTTTGCAGTCTTGTCTTTCCGCAAAAATCTTTCAAGCATTTAAGAATGTTTTTCTGAAATATCTTTATTTTCTATTTTTTCATCCTCTTTGTTTTGTTCCTGCTGTTCTTTCATTAACAGAGAATTCAAACGGCGAGCCTCAGCCTGAATTTTTATCCTGTCCATAAGCAATTTCATTTCTGCGTCACTTAATTGTGCAGTTGTTCTAAATGACAAGAGTTTTGCCTTTGAATTTATGATAAAAACAGAAAGTGCAACGGCAGCCCAGAGTAAAAGCCCCTGCCACAGAGAAATCAAAGGCATTCCAAAATATCCGAATGCGAAATGATTCCACAAATAGACAGCCACCTTAGCAGGGAATATTACAAATCCCGCACCAAGACAAGATGCCACGAACAAAACCATGGCAATTCCACGTAAACCTTTTATTTCAATTATTTTTGCATTCTTTTTCATATTCTAACCTTTTTCTTCCGATTTAATCATTTCAAGAAATTTATCTTCTGTCAATATTATAACACCTAATTTTTGAGCTTTGTCGAACTTTGAACCAGGATTTACTCCCGCAATAACATAAGATGTATTCTTTGACACTGCAGATGCCGCTTTTCCGCCATATTTTTTAATCAGCTCATTTGCTTCTTCTCTTGTCATATCTTTTAATGTTCCCGTAATAACAAGAGTTTTGCCCTTAAAAAGTTCTGATTTAGGCAATTCAACCGGCGGCGGTTTTACTCCTGCATTTTTTAAATCCTGAATCATTTTTATGTTCTTAGTATTGTGAAAAAACTTATAAATATCATATCCCATTTTTCCGCCAATACCGTTAATATTAGCAAGTTCATCATGGGTTGCGTTCATAAGATTTTCAAGAGTTCCGTATTCATTCGCAAGTATATCGGCAGTTTCTTTACCTACATTTTTTATAACAAACGCAGAAATCAGACGTTTCTAAGGTCTATCCTTACTTGCTTGAATTGCATTATAAATATTTGCCGCAGATTTTTCTTTAATAAGATCCAGCGACATCAAATCTTCCATCGTAAGTGTATAAAAATCTACAGGAGTTTTCACAAGTGTTTTATCATAAAGCTGCTGGATAAGCGACGGACCGACAAAATCAATATCCATAGCATCCTTAGATGCCCAGAATTCTAACTTAGCCTTCATCACAGCAGGACATCTGGAATTAGGACAGTACAAATTTACTTCACCATCACGGAACATCAAATCAGCTCCGCAAGTAGGACATGTTTCAGGCATTTGGTAGGGGATTTTTTCCTCTTGTTCTTCTGCTTCCACAACCTTTTTAATCGTAGGATTAATCTCAGCGGCTCTTTAAAATACTACTCAGTCTCCTATAGCCAGTCCGAGTCTTTTAATTTCGTCAAAATTATGCAAACTTGCACGGGCAACTGTACTTCCCGCGAGCAATACCGGCTTAAGAATTGCGACAGGAGTAATCGCACCGGTCTTACCAACCCCGAGTTCTATATCCTCAACAGTAGTTACAGCCTCCTCAGGCGGAAACTTAAACGCAGTCGCCCACTTTGGCGCACGGGCAGTAAATCCCATATCATTTTGAATAGCAAAACTGTTTACCTTTATACCTACTCCATCAGTCGCATAATCTAAGTCAGAACGTTTATTTTCCCACTCTTTGCAGTATTCAATTGCTTCCTTTGCATTTTTACAAAGACGAACGTGAGGATTGACCCTGAAACCAAGTTTTTTAAGGTACATAAGACTATCATAATGATTTTGCGGAGGGTTTGGAATATTCTCTAAAATAGATGAATAAATCCATATAGCTAAATCTCTTTTTGCAGTAATTGTGCTGTCGAGCTGACGGATAGAGCCTGCCGCAGCATTTCTTGGATTGGCAAACAATTTTTCGCCTTTTTCAAGATTTTCTTCATTAAGTTTCTCAAAAGAAGTTTTTGGCATGTAAATCTCGCCGCGTACCTCAACAACAACATCTTCAAACAATTTCAAAGGGATAGAACGAACAGTTTTCAGATTAGTCGTAATATTTTCACCGGTTACGCCGTCACCTCTGGTCACACCTGTTGTAAAAAGTCCTTTTTCATAAGTCAGCGAAATTGCAAGCCCGTCAATTTTTAACTCACAAACAAGTTCAACATCACTGCCGTATTCATCCGTAATTTTGTTATACCACAGCTCCAAATCCTCGTAATTATACGTATTATCCAGACTGTAAAGCCTGTGTTTGTGGGTATAAGGGAAAAACTTCTCACTCACAGAACCAACTCTCTGAGTAGGACTGTCAGGAGTAATAAATTCCGGGTGTTCTTCCTCAAGTTTTTTGAGTTCTGCAAAAAGATTATCATAAGTATAGTCATCAATAAGCGGATTATCCTCGACATAATACTGATAATTGTGTTTATTTATCTCATCTTTTAAAAAATTTACTCTGTCTAAAACCATTTACCGCTCCCCGAAATTAAAATCTTACATAATCATTAAGAGTTCTCTGATAACCTTTGTTGCAACAGCCGTAGAAACACCCGACGCATCATAATCAGGGGCAAGCTCTACGACATCAGCACCGATTATATCAAAATCTTTCAAATATTCAAACCACCCCATCAGCTCATTAAACTGCATACCGCCGCTTTCAGGAGTTCCGGTACCGGGCATAACAGAAGGATCAAGAACGTCCAAATCAACAGTTACAAAAATCTTTTTACCTTTAAGTACATCTAAATCCGAATACTTATGACAAAGAGTATTATTTTCTTTCATAAAATCGAATTCTTCTTTCATACCCGAACGAATTCCTATTTGTTTAACATTCTGTGCGCCAACAATTTTAGAAGCATGGCGGATTACTGCCGAATGCGACATTTCTTCTCCTAGGTATTCTTCTCTCAAATCCGTATGAGCGTCAAAATGAACAATGGCAAAATCCTTATAGAATTTAGATATTGCCTTAATTTCCGGCAAAGTAACCAGATGTTCACCGCCAATACCAAAAACTCTTTTTCCGTCCTTGTAAATATCTTCGACATTTTGTTGAATAACATCAAGAGATTTGTAAGTATTACCGAGCGGGAACTCCAAATCTCCAGCATCATGGAAATTAACATCCTGTAAATATTTATCAAACCGTGGAGAATAATCTTCCAATCCCCAGCTTGCCAATCTAATCTGTTCAGGCGCAAACCTTGAGCCGGAGCGATAAGAAACCGTTCCATCAAACGGTAAACCAAGCATTACGATATCAGAAGATTCATAATCTTCATTCTGTCCAATCCAATTTCTATCTAAAAACGGGCCTCTCAGCATATTACTTCTCCTTTATCGTCTAATTCGGTGCCGCCTTCTGTGCCTCGCCTCCGCGAGCCGTGCACGGCTCACCTTTTCTAATACCGCTCCAAATTTTCGCTGATGTTCCTTTTCGCGAAAATTTTTCGGACATTCACAAGTATTTTATCATAAAATTAGATATTTACAGCAATTTTTTAAAGTTATTTGTTTTTATTACAATATGGAAAAATAATAGGAGGACAACATGATAAAACCAGTAATCGCTAATTCAGTAAATTTTAAAGGAATAGATAAAACTGAGCCTAAAAAAGAACAACCTGAAAAGAAAGCAGAAGTTCAAGCTCAACAACCACAAGCAAACGGAAATGAAGCACTGGCAAATTATAATAAAGCCGCAATTCACCCGTCACAGCAGATAAAACCGCAAGCAGAAACCGAACCGCCAAAAACAGAAGGTGAAACAAAACCTCAGGAAAAAGACGACGACAAAGAAGAAAAAGACGATTAGTACCCACCTTGATCCCTGTCACCACAAGCGGTGTAAAGCTGGCAAATTTTACTAATTCATGTTAAAATACAGTTATGTTCAGCATAGACTGTTTAAAAACGAATGAGAATTATCAGCTTTTCAAAGCAGACGCAGAAGCAAGGATATCTTTCGCCGTCACAGGACTTGTCACAATTTTACGGCTTTTGCTTGTACAAAAAACTCACGAAATTTCTAAGAAAAAAATTCTTTTTATAACATCAAGCGAACAAAATGCACTAAGATACCAAAACGATTTTAAAAAAGCATTCGGAATGGAAACAAGTCTTTTGCCGTTTCAAAATATTTCGATGTATGAAAGCGTAGCCTCCAATGTTTACGATTATGCGGAGCAGGTAAAAATTCTACGAGAAAAACCTGATATTGTTATTGCACCCGTAAAAACTCTGTTAGAAAAATTTCCCGCCTCTGATTTTTATGAACAAAATAAACTCACGATAAAAGTCGGGGACGAAATTGACTTAAAAAATTTATCCCAAAAACTCGTAAATCTCGGCTATAAACGCTCCACAATGGTTTCGGATATAGCGGAATTCAGTATTCGCGGAGATATCGCAGATGTATTTTCTTTAGATAAAAACCCTGTGCGTATTGAACTCTGGGGAGATGAAGTGGTAGATTTAAGGTATTTTGACAACGAAACCCAAAAATCTGTCGAAAAAGTAAAAGAAATTGAAATTCTGCCTATATACAAATTCCTGCTTGATAATCCGAAAGGTTTGCCAAAAGAAATAAAAGAACAGGTCGACGAAGAAGGATATTTTGAGGGAATAGAAGTTTATCAGAATTACTTTAACAAAAATCTGGTAAGCGTATTGGATTATTTTAAAGATTACACTGTAATTTTTGATGAAACCCCTGAAGTTTATGCAAAATTTGAATTTACGGACGAAAATTTTACAAAACAGCTACAGGAGAATTTGAAACTAGGCTTACATTACGAACTTGACGGACTAAACCATATAACTTACGAAGAATTCATCCAAAAACTTGCCTGTTATATAAAAATCGGACTAAACAAATTCCTTGACGGGGAAATGGATGAAATTATAGAATTTAACACCCAGCCCGTAAAAAACTTTGCAGCAAATTTCGATGAAATCGCAAAATTTATAACTGATAATCAACACTACAGAATAATAATAGCAACAGATTATCCTGAAAGGGTAAAAGAAATTCTCAAAGAACGAGAAGTATATGCTGATATTACCTACACTGAAAGCATTGCCTCACACGGCGGAATTTTAGAGGATTTTGAAACCATCATCCTCACAGACAGAGAACTTTTCAACAAACGCACAAAAGAAGTTACATCGTCAAAGCGGTCTTACTACAAAGAGAAACCAGAATTTATCGAAAGCATTAACGATATAAAAGAGGGTGAATACGTAGTCCACAGCATTCTAGGTGTCGGGATATACTAGGGCTTAACCCAGCAGGAATTCGACGGACAGTTGAAAGTTTATCTCACTATAGTTAATGCTAGCAAGGATAAATTGCACATTCCTGCAGAACAAATCAATCTATTATGCAGATATAGAGGTTCGGGGAACATTAAGCCAACACTTTCCAGAATGGGCGGAAAAGATTGGGAAAACACAAAAGCCCGTGTAAAAAAAGAGGTTGAACAGGTTGCGTATGACCTACTAAGGCTTTATGCAAGACGAAAAATGCAAAAAGGCATTCAGTTCCTTCCTGATACAACCTGGCAGGTGGAAATGGAAGAAGCGTTTGAATATACTGAAACACCTGATCAGATGAAAGCGATTATAGACGTTAAAGCTGATATGGAAAGCGAAAGTCCTATGGACAGACTAATCTGCGGGGATGTTGGTTTTGGGAAAACAGAAGTTGCAATGCGTGCGATATTCAAGGCTGTAACCTCAGGGAAACAAGTTGCCGTTGTTGTTCCGACAACAATTCTTGCCCTCCAGCACTTCCAGACCATGTCAGAAAGATTTAAGCCGTTCGGAGTTAATGTAGAACTTCTGTCGCGCTTCCGGACATCTAAAGAACAGAAAGAAACTGTAAAAAATCTTGCAACAGGAGCGTGTGACGTTGTTGTCGGCACTCATAGACTTTTACAGGAAGGCATTATTTTTAAGGATTTAGGACTTTTGGTTATAGACGAAGAACACCGATTTGGGGTTCGCCACAAGGAGAAATTAAAATCATTACGTGAAAATATCGACATAATCACAATGTCCGCAACCCCGATTCCGCGAACACTGTATATGTCACTTTCGGGGATAAAAGATATGTCCGTAATCAACACACCGCCGAAGAACAGACTTCCGATAAAGACTTTTGTCGGCGTATGGAACGACAACATGGTTAAAAACGCAATTGTCCACGAACTTGACCGCGAAGGGCAGGTTTTCTACCTATATAATCGTGTTGAAACAATTGAAGAATTTAAACTTCAACTCCAGCAGCTCATACCTAATGCACGAATAGCAATCGGACACGGTCAAATGGACGAAAAAGCTCTGGAACAGGTTATAGTAGATTTTGCAAACCACGAGTATGACGTGCTTCTTGCGACAACAATTATCGAAAACGGCATTGACATCCCGAACGCAAACACAATGATTATTCACGACGCCGACAGATTTGGTCTTGCTCAGCTTTATCAATTGAGAGGACGTGTCGGACGCTCTCAAAGACAGGCATACTGCTACTGCTTCTACAAACGTCAGAAAGAAATGACAAAAGAAGCAGTTCAAAGATTAAAAGCGATAAAAGAATTTACAACCCTCGGAAGCGGCTATCAAATTGCACTTCGTGATGTAGAAATCCGCGGAGTGGGCAATATTTTAGGAACAAAACAGCACGGTCACATGATTAACGTCGGATTTGACACATATTGTCAGCTTCTTGAGGAAACTGTTCAGGAAATACAGGGCGAACACGTAGAAAAAGAAGTTTCAACTATCGTCGATATTAACGTAACTGCGTTTATTCCGGATGAGTGGGTAGGGTCTGCAGAACAGAAAATGATTGAATACAAACGACTTGCAGACGTTAAAAATGATGTGGAATTGGATTATATCACAGAAGAATGGAAAGACAGATTTGCGAAACCTCCTGAAAGCGTAGAGAATATAATAAAACTAATAAGAATACGTCTTAGCGCAAGTGATGTAAAGATTGCGGCAATTCGCGAAACTTCAGACAATATCAGAATTTACACACCATACACCCAGCCCGAATGGAAAATCATTCAGCGAGAACTTCCATCGGAAATTCTTAAAAAGATTAAATTCACAATTGCCCCTTCGTCCTGTCAGGAAGGCTGTTCAATTTTATTATTGAATAATGCATATATGAATTTTAATGAAGTATTTAACATTTTAACGGATTTGTTTTATTATATACATAAAATAAGTCACGAATACAAAAACTAACCAAAGAAAGAGAGAGTTTATGAAAGGGAAAAAATTACTGGCAACCGTTGCTTTATCAGCAGTATTATTCACCGGCTGCGGTATCAAATCAGCTCAAACCATTATTAAAGTAAACGGTGAAAACATTACTCAAGGGCAGTTTGACGAAAGCTTTAACAAATCAACTCAAGGCGGCATGATGGCTCAACTTGGAATAAATGTAAAAGACGGTAAAAACAGCTTTTTATACTATCTAATTAAAGACAAAGTTGTAAACGAACTTATCGTAAAAGAACTTCTAAATCAGGAAGTTGAAAAACGCGGAATAAAAGTATCGGGCGAAGACGTTGACAATGCGGTAAAAGAAATCGTAGACAAAGTAGGTTCAAAAGAACAGCTAAACCAGATACTTAAACAAAACGGCATCACAACTTCTCAATTCAAAAAAGACTTAGCAGAAGAAGTTAAGATGAAGAAACTTGCTCAGGAATTAACAGACAGCAAAGTGTCTGATGCAGATGCTAAAAAATATTATAATGAAAATGTAAACCAGTTCAAATATCCAGAAAAAGTAAAAGCATCACACATTTTGATTTCAGTAAATCCACAGGAAATTGAAGAAATAATTACATCAGACAAAGAAAATGCAGGAGCATCACAAGAAGAAATCAAGAAAAAAGTAGCTGCAGAAATTGCAAACAGAAAAGCGAAAGCAGAAAAACTTCTTGGAGAAATCAAAAAAGACCAATCACAATTTGAAAAATTAGCAAAAGAGAATTCTGATGACACAACAACAGCAGTAAAAGGCGGGGATTTAGGATTTTTTGCGGCACAAGATATGGTACCTGAATTTTCGAAAGCTGCGTTTTCAATGAAACCGAATACAGTATCAAACCTTGTAGAAACCCAATTCGGCTACCACATTATCAAGGTAACAGACAGAATGGCAGCAGGACAGCAGCCGTTTGAAAAGGTTAAAAATGACATCAAAGGTTTCTTAGAAACACAAAAACAGCTTGAAGCAATCGACAAACTTGTGGAATCGTTGAAGAAAAACGCAACAATTGAATACGTAAACAGCGAATACGATCCGCAAAACATTCAAAAATCGCTTCAAACAGAAATCAAACAGAGCGGAGATAAAGCAAAAGAAGTAAAAGACGCTGCTACTAAAAAAGAAGAAGCAAAAAAATAGAAATTATTCTATAACACGAAAAGAGGGTGAAACGAGTTTCATCCTCTTTTTTAATGTATATAGAAATCTTCGCATAATTCTAGACAAAAAAAAGGCGGCAGGAGGCGCCGCCAAAAGTCAAGTATGCAAAACACAAGTAATATCTGTGTAATATTATTATAACAAAAAAACAAAAAAAAGAAACAGCCTTTAGTCACAAACGTTAAAATAATTTAAGCATTGCGACGCAAATCATATATCGCAGGTGGATAAGCCTTCCGGGCTTTGAGGTGGTCTTAATATTCAATTTTAACGTTGTTTTGCGGCAAAAACGGCGCGCAAAATGCGGATTTTCGGTAGGGCGCTGTGTCACGCAGTGACCAAGCC
>USHE01000045.1 GCA_900554385.1 uncultured bacterium
CGGACAGCCGCTACCGGGCGAGCCGTCAACGATTATTAAGTTGCAGTTGTTTAGGTTTGCGGATAGGCGAGCCTGCATTCTAATCTGTGATACAAGTTTGCCGGAATTTTCCTCTCCTGCGCCGAGCCGTGCATGGATAAATTCCCCCAAGCGTGTATTTGACTCATACCATTCACCGGATTTTTGCTGAATTAAGGTTATTGCATGTGCCGGACATTGTGTGGTGCATGCTCCGCATCCTTCGCAAAAATAATCATTTATCTGAATATCATCTGAAATTGCATTAAAGTTACAGGTAGATTTGCAAATTCCGCATTGAATACATTTTGATTTATCTATAAAAGCTTTTTTACCTGAATAAAAATCTTCTTTTTTGATAATGTGAGGCTCTAATATTAGGTGCATATCAGAAGCATCCACATCGCAGTCAACCATAACTTTGTTTTCAAATAACGAAGCGAGTGCTAGTGTAATACTTGTTTTTCCGCTTCCGCCTTTACCGCTTATGACAACCAATTCTTTAATCATTTGACACCTCTTTTATTAAGTCCAAAAGCGGTATAAAATATTTTTCAAATTCGGGAAGTTTTTTCACAATAACTTCTCCTTTTGAGTATGCTTTGGCAATTTTTATATCATCAGGGATTTTAGTAAGTATTTGTATTTTTTCTTTTAATGCCCATTTTTCGATTATTATATCATTTTCGTTACTTTTGTTAATTGCAATTCCAAAAGGGATATTTAACATTTTTATAACATCTACAGCAAGTTTTAAGTCGTGAAAACCAAAAGGTGTCGGTTCTGTCACCAAAATTACATAGTCAACTCCATAAACAGTGTTGATTACTGGGCAGGATGTTCCAGGAGGGGAGTCTATTATTTGGATTTTAAAACCCTTACGGTCTGCGAAATCTTTTACAGCTTTTATTAGTGGCGGTGACATTGCTTCCCCGATACGGGTTTTACCCTGTATGTGTTTTAAGTTTGATTCTAAATCCGCTTCGATTGTTCCGACTTCCCTTTGTGAATCTGTAATTGCCAGAGAAGGACAATTTAGTTTGCAATTCCCGCAGCCATGGCATAATTCATCGAATATTACTACATTATTTTTTATAAAAGCTAATGCGTTAAATTCGCAAATTTTTGCACATTTTCCGCAAGATGTACATTTGTCTTTGTCTATCTTTGGAGTAGAAACGTAAACTTTTTCTGAATGTTTAAATTTTGAATTCAAAAACAGGTGGCAATTTGGTTCTTCTACATCACAATCAACGAGAACTGTGTTGTTATTTTGGTTTGATAATAAATAAGCTAAATTTACAGAAACCGTACTCTTGCCCGTTCCTCCTTTACCGCTTGCAACAGCTATTTTCATTTATACGTCCTTTTCCTGCTCTGATAATTCATCGTTTTTGAATTTTTTAATCGTATTAGCAATAGAATCTTTGTCAGAGGTATAAACTTTAACTTCAGCTGCTTCCAAAACTTTATATGCCTTTGGTCCGCAATATCCGGTTATAACAGCTTCTGCACCTTTGTCTACAACGCATTGTGCGGATTGTATTCCTGCTCCCTGAACGGCATTTACATTTTGGTCATTATCAATATATTCATATTCATTATTGTCCAAGTCATAGATAATAAACCCTTTGGCTCGTCCAAATCTCATATCTAAATTATCTTCTAAAAGATTACCTTCTGAAGAAAGTGCAATTTTCATGATACGCCTCCTTTGCAATCATGATAAAACATATTTTTGAATTTGTCAATACATATTCAAGATGCTGAAACGGATTTTTTCTGCAATTCATAAATTTGTTTATAAAGTGAATAACCGCCCATAAAGGAATATATGTTATTAAATCCGTTTTGTATTAATATTCTAGAGGCAACGTAACTTGTATAGCCAGTATTGCAAGATAGAATAACTTTTTTATCTTTAGGAATGTCATTTAGTCTGTTTCTCAATTCTGTAATCGGAATATTTATTGCATTTTTGATTGTACCCATTTTAAAAATAGTTTCAGGGCGTACATCTATGATACAAGAATCTTGTAAATCTTCAATAAATGCAGGCTTTACAAAACCTCTGAGAATATTGTCAGCATTCATTCCTAAAATGTTAACAGGGTCTTTTGCTGATGAATATGGCGGTGCATAGCATAATTCTGCATCTATCATGTCTTGGACTGTTCCGCCATTTCGCATAATTGAAGCTATTACATCAATCCGCTTTTCAACTCCTTCTTCGCCTATAGCTTGCGAGCCTAAGATGTATCCTTTTGGTGAAAATAAGAGTTTGAATAGAATTTGCGTTGCTTTTGGGTAGTAGCCGGCATGTGAGTTTCCAAAAACATAAGTTTTCCAGTATTGGATATTTTTTAATTTTAGTTGCTTTTCGCTGTTTCCGCAGCTTGCTACTGTTATATCAAATATTTTTATGACACTGCTTCCTTGAGTGTTTTTGTAGGTAGAATTTAATCCCATAATATTGTCTGCAACAATTCTTCCTTGTCTGTTCGCAGGACCGGCAAGCGGAACAAGAGAATTGTGTCCGCTAACAAAGTCAGGGGCTTCAATATTGTCACCTGCAGCAAAAATATATTCATTAGATGTCTTTAGAGATTTATCAACAACTATTCCACGGTTTGTTGTCAAACCTGCTTTGTGTGCTAAATCTGTTTCAGGTTTAACTCCGATTGCAAGTACGCATAAATCGTATTCAACTTGTTTGCCGGAATTTAGTATAACATTTCCAGCTTCAAATGCTTGCACCCCATCGGATAAGACAAGATTTATGCCATTTGTAATCATTTTTTTCTGTGCAATAAAGGCTATTTCAGAATCGACTTGCGGAAGTATCTGGTTATTTAGTTCTATAACTGTGGTTTTGAGTCCCAATTCGTTTAAGTTTTCTGCAATTTCAATCCCGATAAAGCCTCCGCCAACAACGACTGCATTTTTAGGATTGTTGTCTTTTATGTAGTTTTTAATTTTGTCCGCGTCAGCAAGCGTTCTTGCTATAAATGTTTTGCGGCTGTCCAGTCCTTGAAATTCAGGAATAATAGGGCTTGCACCTGTTGCAATAACCAGATAATCATATTCGAATTTTTTCTTATTTTCTGTTAATACAAATTTTTCACCTGTATTAATTTTTTCAACCTTTGTATTTAAATGAACATTAACATTAAACCAAGTGTTAAATTTTTGAACTGATGAAACAAGAATGTTAGCCCTATCGCTTATTACACCAGAAACGTAATATGGCAAACCGCAGTTTGCAATAGAGATTTCTGAGGTTTGTTCTAAAATTGTAATTTTTGCCTTTTCATTTAATCTTCTTAATCTCGCCGCACAGCTTGCACCTGCTGCACCTCCGCCTATTATAACTATGTTCATTAAATTCTCCTGTTTTAGTAAATATAGAGAATTATATCATATATCTTAATTTTAGGTTCAGGCAAAATCATCAAGTTTATTTATCTTAACCTTGTCAAAACTTTGTTCTAAGATACTTTTTGCATCTGTTAATCCGTTTCTGATACGGTAATCAATGTCATAATTTGATACAAGCCATTCATCTTTTGAGGTGTGGTAGCCTATTTTATGTACAGTTTCTCCGCCTTTTAGTTCTGAGAATGGAACTTTCTGTTCTTTTAAAAATTTAACAAAATTATTGTACCCAATTTGGCTTTCTCTGCTGTATTTTTTTGAGCCGACTAAAAGTCACTGTATGTATTCTGAATTTATGTCAATGTTATTTTTTATGCATTCAACAATTTTTGAAAAATAAGCCTTGTCTGAACTTTTATCTGGTGTTATATGCATTAAAAATACTTTTTCACCGTCGGTTAACCCAAGAGCCGTACAATCCATTATGCGGTCGGTTTTTGCTGATATACCTTTTTTTGCTCCTTCGATATCCCAGCCGGTTACGTTTCGGGTAATATTTGCGGTTTCTTTCTCGAATTTTGCAAGTGTCAGAGGTCTTATTGATGATGTAAATGTTATGTTTTGCATGTATTTTACCTTCCACTCGATGTAAGTTTTGTGAAAGGAAAAAATTGCCTAATATAATCCTAAAAGTTTAAGTTTGTTTAATTGTCCGAGCTGTTCAGCTCCTCTCATATTTTGCGCAGCTTCTATCGGGGTATTTTTCGCAAAGTCTGTATCAGAAAGAGGGCCTGCCTTATCTGGTTTTTTAACATTTTCTACAGTTTGGATTTGGATTTCATAATCATTTTGTGCCGATTTTTGTGCTTTTGCGGCTTCTAATCTGGATTTATCTGTAGACTTGTCGCCTGTCGGTTCTAACCCTAAGGCTCTCAGTTCTCTTATTATTCGCTGATATTCCAAATCTGTCGCTACTAATGCTGCTACTTGACCTAATGCGTTAATATTCATACCCGTTATAAACTCCGAAATTTGTACTCCTATTTTTTTATATACGGATAATTTTTAAAATTTCTATAATTTTGATTGTGTTTTGTTAAGAAAAATAAAAAGACCGGTTTTTAACCGGTCGATAATGTTTATAAATTTATATTCCTTACTTCCTTAGTGTTTTTCCTTTATTTTCCAACAACAACTTAAGCTATAAAGTTGTTTCCAAATTTGTTTGAACCGTGAAAGAAAGATTGCTTCATTAATTCTACAAGTGTCTTTCTTACGACGAATTTATTTGCCAGATTTACTTCATTCAATGCTATTGCGGTATTTTTATAAGTATCAGAAACCGTATTGGTCAAGGTTAATAACTTTGCCATTTTTACCTCTCTTCTTTATTTATCTCTCGTACTTATATAAAAAATTCCTTTAAAAAAATATTGACTTTTTATATTCAATTTATATAAAATTTGTTACAATTCTTAATATGACTAAAGTTTTTTATAAAAAGAGCCGTAGCTTAATATGAATAATATTATTAAGGAGAATACTATGGTAGATGCAATTGGATCAGTAAGCAACAAACCCATCATAAAGAGTAAGGATACCTCTATAAATTGGAAAAACTGTACGGCTGATGAAATTAAGGAGTACAAAGGTCAGGGGCAGGATGTGCCTGTGGCTATTCTTGCGTGGGCTGAGGAGATTGCAAAACTGTCTAATGCTCCGGATGATGTTACTTATGAGATGGTTAACGGTAGTACAAGTATTGAGGAGATTAATCAGGTTCTTGCAATTTCAGATAGTGCCAACGCCAATGATAAAGATGAAACTGATCAAAATACAAATATGTCAAAAGCTCAATCAGAACGTTCTATTTTAGAAGAAGGCGGAACAACACTTTCTGATCAAGGTAAAATTTTTATGGATAAAAGTTCTGCTGCAGCAGGTTCTACTAACGCAATGGCAGGCGTCTTGCAGGGAACAGTTGAGGCTTCACTTGAACTTGCGGATAATGCAGATCAGATTGCAAGACAGACGGAAAGTCAGACAAGTGCTTTGAAAAATGAGTATGATGCGTTAGTTGCACGAGCTAAGGATCAAAATGCGGACCCGCTTACCGAAGCTGAACAGGCACGATTAGCTGTACTAGGCGGGCAGCTTTCTCAGGTTGGAAATGCAGCCCAGGGCGCACTCGCAGCGATAGGTTCGCAGGCTGATGCTTTGAGGGCTAATATTTCGGGATTTAACGGAGTTCCTGAGGGGGCGGTTGACTATGGTACGGAAACTGCTAATATAGGTTTTGAGTTAATGGGAGTTTCTGACGATAAGCGTGCATCTATCGCTGATAAAGCTACAGCTGCGGCAGGTGCAAAAGATGGTGCGCAGAATGTTATAAAACAGAATTCAAAGATTAATTTTGGCAGAATGATGTTTGACGCTGATTACAGATTGGGTGTAAAAGCTTCACAACAGGGTGCAAATGATGTGAATGTCGGTAATCAGGGCATTTTAGAAAGAGATTCGGCTGATGCTCAAGTTGAAACTAATATCGCGCGGATTAACATTGATAAAACTGCTGTAGAAAATGATACTTATGTATCGGCTGCTGATACCCCTAATAACGCTAATGGAGATAAGACTCAGCAATCAGAAACAAAAGATGAAACTGTTGCTAAAGAAAAAGATATAACATTGGCAGATGAAACTATTACTACTGACCCTAATGAAATTCAAAAACGTAAAGAGCGTAAGGGTTTAGCGTAAGCTTAAAATAGCTTTTTCTATATCATCAGATTTATATATATAATTTCCGGCAACAAGTGAGTTTGCGCCATATTGTGTGCAAACTTTTGCCGTTTCTGCATTAATGCCCCCGTCAACTTGTATTATTAAGTTATTGTGGGCATTGCTTTTTATAAACGGAATTTTTTCTGCACAATCAGCCATGAACGCTTGTCCGCCAAAGCCGGGTTCTACTGTCATTACAAGAATTATGTCAAGTTTATCTATGTATTTGAGAATTTCTTCTGCCTTTGTTTGGGGTTTGATTGATAAGCCCGCTTTTATTCCAAATGAATGAATTGCATCTGTAATTTCAAAAACATTTCCTTCTGCGGCTTCGTAGTGAAAGGTTATAATATCCGCTCCTGCTTTTGCAAACGGTTCTATATATTTCTCAGGATTTTCTATCATTAAATGTACATCAAGAGGAATATTTGTAATTTGTTTAATTGATTTTACAACAGGTACGCCTATAGTTATATTAGGTACAAAATGTCCGTCCATTACATCAATGTGAAGCCAGTCTGCCCCTGCGTTTTCAACTTTTTTTATATCTCGTTCAAGATTGGCGAAGTCCGCTGACAAAATTGACGGTGAAATTATTATTTCTGACATATTGCCCCCAGTTTTTGGCAAGCTTTGTAGGCTGCATTTTGTTCTGCATCTTTTTTAGTTTTGCCTTCCCCTGTTGCAATTACTTCTCCTCGGTAGGACACTTCTATCTCAAACGTTTTGTGATGCTCAGGTCCTTTTGTCCCAATAAGTTTATAGACAGGTGTTTCTTTGGTTAGGCTCTGGGTATACTCTTGCAGAATTGCCTTTGCATTATATTTTTCAAAGTGTTTTTCTATTTCTTCTATGTATGGATTGAAGATAGCTTTTGCGAAATTTTTAAGTTCCGGAAATTTCCCGTCCAGATAATATGCTCCGAGAACAGCTTCAAAGGCACAAGCTGTTACAGATTCAAGTTTTGTTACTCCTTGCTTTTCATCATGAACGCTGGCTCTGATTAATTTATCAAGTCCAAGGTTAAGTGCTATTTTTGAAAGAGTGTTATCAGATACTGTGATTGAACGGATTTTTGACATTTCACCCTCTGCATAATCCGGATATTTCGTAAATAACAAATCCGAAATCAACAGCTTTAATACGGAATCCCCTAAAAATTCAAGACGTTCGTAACATTCCGTGTAATCCATATTCAGATCTTTGGTGTATGACGGGTGGGTTAAGGCTGTTGTAAAAAGTTCTGTATTATCTGTTGGTATACCAAAAATTTCAGCAACGGATGTCATTTAGAATATTCCTTTTATAAAATGGATTAAACCTGTGATAATATCATTTGAAAAGATAAAGTGTTTTGTAAAATAATACATTACAGGAATTGTAAATATAAAGCTGTCGGTTCTATCCAAAAATCCGCCGTGTCCGGGAAGTGAATGCCCTGAATCCTTTACTCCTGCATCTCTTTTTATTAATGATTCACAAAGGTCGCCGATTTGGGCAAAGATTGTACAAAGTAAACCCACAGTTGCAGACATATACCACTCTAATCCTATAAAATAACCGATTACAATACAGCCGATAATTGCACAAATCCCGCCGCCGATTGAGCCTTCTATTGTTTTATTCGGGCTCACAACAGGTGCAAGTTTATGTTTGCCGAGGTGTCTGCCGGCATAATAACAGCCGATATCAGTTAGTAATACCGCCGAAAACATCATTATTACGAAACCAAGTCCGTCACTAAATCTTTCATTAGAAAGATTTCTTAAAAATATCAAATGAAGCGGAAACCATCCGCAGTATATCATTCCAAGGACTGTTGTTGCCGCATTTGCAATATACGGCTGGCGGCCGCGGAAAAGCACCCACATAAACGCGCCTATAACGCAGAATGTGAGTGCTACCGTTACTAAGTCTAATCTCTGATAATATGCAATTATTGCAATTAACAGCTGTGCTGCAGTCATAACCTTAAGGCTCGGATAAAAACCCTTATGCTCAAGTATCTTTACATACTCTTTAGATGCTGAAAATATTATAAAGATTAACAGGATGAGCAACGCCAGCTTGCCGTACATTATACATGACAAAGCTATTGTTCCCATTACAAATCCCGTTAGCATTCTTGTTGCGTTTTTATTTAAGCCTTTGGTTTCCTCGGTCATTATACTGTTAACACCTCTTTTTCTTTTTCAGAAACGTTACTGTCGATAATTCCTGTATATTTGTCTGTTAATTTCTGAATTTTATCCTGATTGTCTTTAACTGTGTCTTCAGGTAATTTTTCGTCTTTTTCAATTTTCTTCAAATTATCAGACATGTCACGGCGGATGTTTCTAATTGCAACTTTTGCTTCTTCCCCGATTTTTTTCACGTCTTTAACAATTTCTTTTCTTCTTTCTTCTGTTAATGGCGGGAATGCCAATCTTATGCAGATACCGTCGCTGTTTGGTGTAATGCCGATTTCAGCTTTAATAATAGCTTTTTCAATTTCTTTAAGAATTGACTTGTCGTAAGGGGTGATTACAAGGGTTGTACCGTCTTGAACAGTTACCTGTGACATTTGTCTTAAAGGTGTTGGTGCGCCGTAGTAATCTACAACTACTTTGTCAAGGATTAGCGGATTAGCTCTGCCTGAACGGATTTGCCCGAATTCACGCTTGAGCTGTGTGATTGCTTTTTCCATTTTTTCTTCGCCGAATAAAAATAATTCTTCTAAAGAATCGTTTGCCTGATCTGACATTGTTACCTCTTTCTTTTATTTATAAACCTATGTATGTTCCGATTTCTTCTGATTGTAAGATTTTACCGATGCCGTCTTGAGCATCAAAATCAAATACTACAATCGGAATATTGTTTTGTTTGCATAATGCGCAAGCTGATGTATCCATTACTTTCAGACCGTTTTTAATAATGTCATCATAAGTGATTTTCTCTAACTTTTTAGCGTTAGGGTTTATTTTTGGATCATCTGTGTAAACTCCGTCAACACCGTTTTTAGCCATTAACATTGCTTCTGCATTAATTTCGGATGCTCTCAATGCTGCTGCAGTATCTGTTGTGAAGAACGGATTTCCTGTTCCTGCGGCAAATATTACAACCCGACCTTTTTCAAGGTGTCTGATTGCTCTGTGTCTTATATAGGGTTCAGCAACCTGATTTATTGCAAGCGCACTTTGAACTCTGCAAGGAACGCCGATTTGATTGAATGCACTCTGGAGAGCAATTGCGTTCATTACGGTTGCAAGCATTCCGACATAATCTCCCGAGGCTTGATCCATACCTAATTTTGCACTGTTTTTCATTCCTCGGAAAATGTTCCCTCCTCCGACAACTACTGCAATTTCTGCACCAAGTTCACGTGCTTTTTTTATTTCATTTGCAATCATTGCTACAGGTTTTTGGTCTATTCCGAACTGTTGGTCGCCAAGTAAAGCTTCTCCGCTTATTTTAATCAGCACTCTCTTATATTTTAAATCTTTTTCCATTAGATGTCCCTCTTTCCCTCAATATTACATTAAAATAACCTCATTGTAAAGGTGGTTAAGCTCTCTTAACTATACAATTATTACAAAATGTTACAGAAAGGATGTGCGTCAAATGCCCTGTTAGTGTGTGTTTTGAAAAATAGTATATAAAAAGAATATAAAAAATAGCACTTTTTTTAATTCAAATGTTTTTTATATAGTATAGCGAGAAATTTATATAGCAGCAGAAAAGGAGAATATATGGCACGAGTACTTATTTCTATGCCCGAAGAATTTTTGAACAAAATTGACCAGGTTGCAGATGGAGAATACCGTTCACGTAGTGAATTAATTCGTGAAGCTTTGAGAACTTATATTTACAAACAAAAGGTTCGTGAATCTACTACAGCAGGCAAAAATGCAGCTATCCTTGAGGAGTTGTTGGAATAAATTTCTCTTGTATAAGGGCATGGTTACTAAGATTTGGGATTTGTTAAAAGACCGCGTGAATATAAGCGGTCTTTTTTGTCATTTTTCTTCATAAACTGGCAAAAAATATATTGATGTTTTTTTATAAATAGTGTACTATTACAAAGAAGGTGTGTGTATGACTGATAATAACTTTATTTTGCCGCAAAAATCCGAATTAGTTCAGATTAAGGTATCTGATATTGAATTTGAGCTGCCTGATTTAAAAAATATTACCCAATCAAAAGCTATTGTCATCGGGAAATGGCTGATAGATTGGATTAAGCACGATTTGTCCTGCGGCAGAATTGAGGTCAATAATTTACTGCCTTCAAAATCATCGCTGGCTTATTTCCTTGGGGTTAGTGTCGGAACTGTTCAAAATGCTGTCCGATATGTTGAGGATGAAGGTTTCGTTTGTTCAAAGCAGTGTATCGGTACTTTAATCTCAGCTCAATCTTCATGTGGGATACGAAAGTTGACTTCCAAAAGAGAAACTGCAATAAAAGATATTCAAAATTTTATTGTTGAAAAGGATTTTAAAGTTGGTGAAAATTTACCTTCTTCAAGATATATTGCCTCAGTAATCGGATGTTCTGCAAATACTGCTCGGTTAGCTTTAGAATATTTGTGTACGACAGGTGTTCTTGAACATCGATTTAAAAATTCTAAAGATTCAGGCTGGGTATTAAAGTCAGTGTCATTTAACAGTAATGAAAACTGCGAGCAGAAAACTCTTGTGGCGAAAGTTGAAAGTGATTTGAAGTCATACATTGATGCAAACTTAAAACCTGGTGATAAGCTTCCTGCTCACGGTGAATTGTCTGCTATTTTAAAAGTTAGTATAAAAACAATTCATGATGCTTTAAAGACTCTAATTGAGGATGGGATTCTTCTTCCGCGCAGAGGAAGATATGGTACTACTGTTCTAAAGCTTCCGTCTGAGCAAAATTCCGGTGCTGAACGCAGGGAAACTTCTATTTTAGCTTCTGCTCAGGATACTGCATTTTATTATTACGAAAAAACGCAAAATCATATTAAGAAAATGATTAGCGAAAATTACGAAATTGGTTCAAAGCTTCCATCTATTGAAGAACTTTCAAAAGAAATGGATTTAAGTCCTAATACGATAAGAAAAGCATTTCAAAATCTTGCAAAAGAGGGTTATCTTGCCTTTTCGCGCGGGCGTTACGGCGGAACTTTTGTTATCGACATTCCGGAAACTGAAGAAGAAACCTTCAAATGGCTTGCCGTTAATCCACAGTATGCTCAAATGTATAAGAATTAAAGATTGGATTTAATAAAATCTTCTTTATTTTCTCTAAATTTATCAACATTGAGAGGTAGTAATATCGTTTTGCTGCGTCTCCAGTCTAGAAATGCATCTGGATTTGCATGATATGTTCCGACAAATATTTCAGCTTTTTCGCACAGTTCTATTGTGGTTAGCAGATTAATGATGCGGTTATGTCTTATTTCCCAATCTAATTGTTGAAATTTTGTGTTGTCATACCCTTTTTCTTCCGGGCTGCATAGTGTATAGAAGTTGTAATCAGGATATGCATTTTTTAAGAATTCAATGGTTTTATATTCATCACAAAATACAAATACATTTTTATTATGACTAATTCTTGTTAACACATACATTAAATCGTCTGGAGAGTATAATTGCGGTGTTTCGATAATCTTATCTCCTCCCCTAAGATGGATTGCTACAAATGTTTCCGGAAGGTTTAAAGATTTAATTTTTTCGTTGATTAAGGCTGCTGTTTTTTTGTTGTATTTCCATATCTTGTTTGAAATATTGAAACACTCTTCCTTTGTATAATGTTGGTCATAAAAAAATTTGTCCCATATATCAAAAGTAAGATAATCTGTACCCGTCGATATTTTATAGATAAATATTCTTAAAATATCTTTAAGTCTATATTTATAATTAGTTGTCATTCTAAAATTTATTTTTGAAGGTATAGGTTTTTGCGCTTCGGTTGTAAATGGTTCAAAATATTCTTCCCAGCCTTTTTCCCCAAATATTGCGCTGTTTTTCGAATTAATTGTAAATTTAATATTATTTTTTACATTAAAGAGTTTTTTGTAGTATGTAATATCTTACTATTTTAAATTATTTTGTTTATTATAAGAAATTTAGAGTTTATATTAATTACATATTAGACAATATATATTTAAACTCCTCTATTTTTAGTTCTATTTTATATATATAATATAAAAACCTACTGATATTATCAGTAGGTTAAACTTAGTTTATTTTTTAAAATCTATAACTTCTTTATCCCCTAACATTATATTAGTTTCGCTTAATGTAGTGTGTGCTATAACTCTACCTTCTCTTATTGAGTAG